>NZ_JAMXRY010000032.1:0-59018 GCF_024124525.1 Halomonas sp. OfavH-34-E
CGGCAAGGCCACCCGCGGTTCCCTGGGCCACGCCCTTGAGCCCGTCACCGCGTGCGGCCAGCAGGTAGCCGCCGCCCAGCGCCAGGGTCGCGGTGAAGCCGGCCAGGGTGTGTACGGCGCTGTCGCTGGCGAACTGGGGCGACAGCTCCAGGCCAATGAAGAACAGTGCGATGGCGGTGCCCAACGGGTAGCCGGAGAGCAGGCCGGCGACCCGGGTGCTGACCCGCTCGGCGATGACCGACAGGCCGAGCACGACGCCGACGGAGATAAGCAGTTTGGCCAGTTGCCAATGAAGGGGGACGTCCATGAGGGGAGGGGGTTCCTTGGGTTATCGTATGTATCTGGTGACCAGGTTCAAGCGAGATGACCATGACCGAGCTGTCGCCGCCCCCGAGGCCGGAGCGCTGCGAGCTGTGCGCGCGAGGGGCGCCCCTGACCAAGCATCATCTGATACCGCGTTCGCTGCACGGCAAGGCGCGCTATCGCAAGCGCCACGATCGCGTCGAGCGCCTGACGGCGATCCTGTGGGTGTGCCATGGCTGCCACCGCCATCTTCACGCGCTGCTGAGCGAGCGTGAGCTGGCCGACCATTATCGCAGCCGCGAGGCGCTGCTGGCACATCCGGAGATTCGTTCCTTCGTCGAATGGCTGTCGACCAAGCCGGATGGGTTTCGGCCGAAGCGGCCGACCCGGCGAAGAGGCTAGGGCTTCAGTGCGGTGCCTAGACCAGCCTGAGCCCCTGGCGATCGACCCAGGCGGCGGTCACCGCGGCCGCCAGCGGTTGGCGAAGGTGTTCCGGCAGGGCATCGACGGCGGCGTCGCGGCTGTCGAAGGCGCGATTGCGCAGCCAGCAGTAGGCCCAGGCGCAGGCCTCGGGCTCATCGCCGGGTGTCGGCCGCGCAGGCATCTGGACCAGCAGGAACAGCGCGGTACGCACCGCCCAGTGGGGTGGGATCTCGTCGTTGTCGGCGGCGGCCCAGCGCTCCAGTGTGGCGCCGTCCGGGGTCTCTCCCGGGTCGCCGAGGCCGGCGACCCGGGCGGTTTCTGCCAGGATCAGCGCCAGGCGATCGGGGTCGCCGCGTCCAAGCGCCAGCCACTGGCCGATCAGGGCAGGCATTCCTCGGCATACCTTGGCGAAGAATCCGTGATGCGGCATGGTGCTTGTCATGGGGGAAGCGTCCTTCAAGTGCTTGGCCAGGGTATCCTGGCAACCGACCAGCCATCGTCAGGGAGATGACCATGAAACCCGATTTTGCCACGCCGATCGATCGACGACAGCCCCGCGGTGATGATCGTTCGCCACATTGGCCGTCACAGAAGTGGCACCGCCACGGTGATGACGTCCTGCCGCTGTGGGTCGCGGACATGGACTTCCGCTCGCCCGAGGCGGTGGTCGAGGCGCTGTCGGCGCGCATCGATCATGGCGTCTTTGGCTACGGTCTGGTGGCGGAAAGTCTGGAACAGACGCTGATCGACTGGAGTGCCAGCCACTATGGCTGGGACATCGAGGACCGCTGGCAGCACTGGCTGCCGGGGGTGGTTCCGGCGTTGCACCTGGCGAGCCTGGCCTTTACCGAGCCTGGCGATGGGGTGCTGACGGTGACGCCAATCTATCCGCCGTTCTTGCAGGTGGCCAGGCGCACCGGGCGCCTGCCCCAGCAGGCAGCCATGCGCCCGCCCCAGGCGCCGGGCGAGCCCTGGACGCTGGACCTCGAGGCGCTGGAGGCGGCGATCACCGAGCGGACCCGGCTGCTGTTGTGGTGCCAGCCCCACAACCCCACCGGACGAGCCTGGCGCCGCGAAGAGCTCGAAGGACTGGCCGAACTGGTCGAGCGTCATCGGTTGATTGTGGTCTCAGACGAGCTGCACTGCGACCTGCTGCTCGACGAAGGAGCGCGCCACCAGCCCCTGGCCGCCGCCTTCCCGGCGCTGGCTGATCGCATCATCACCCTGTGGGCGCCCTCCAAGACGTTCAATCTGGCTGGGCTGACCGCCGCCTGCGCGATTTGCCCCGACGCCGGCCTGAGAAAGCGCTTTCGTGATACCGCCAAGGGATTGATGCCGGACGCCAATGTGCTCGGGCTGGTGGCGGCAGAGGCCGCCTATCGCCACGGCGAGCCCTGGCGTCAGGAGTTGTTGACGGTACTGCGTGGCCACCGCCAGACGCTGGTCGAGCGTGTCGCTGGCTGGCCCGGCGTGGGCTTCAGCGCCCCCGAGTCGACCTATCTGGCCTGGCTCGATCTGCGCCAGTCGACCCTGGGGGCCGAAAAATCGCCTGCCTCGGCATTGCTCGAGCGAGCCGGGGTCGCGCTGTCGGATGGCGCCGACTTCGGCTGGCCGGGCTTTGCGCGGCTCAATTTCGGCACCACGGCCATCCAGCTTGACGAGGCGCTGGCGCGCCTGGACCAGGTGTTGGGCGGCTGAGTGGCGCTGGCGTAATATCCTCAACAACGAAAACGGGGCCCTCGAAGGGGCCCCGTTTTCATGCTCAGGCGATGAGCGGCAAGGCGCTCGACGTCTCGATCCACTCAGTAGAGCAGGGCGAACAGCTTGCGGCGGTAGCTCACCGTCAGCGGATGATCGGCGCCGAGTGCGTCGAACACCCGCAGCAGGGTCTTGCGCGCCAGGTCGTCACCGTAGGCACGGTCGCGCTTCATCACTGCCAGCAATCCTTCCAGGCCGGGTTCATAGTCACCGTCGGCCACCTGGCGCAGCGCCCTCAGATAGTTGGCCTCGCTGTCGTCACGCCCCTCCAGGGCGGCCAGGGTCTCGGCGTCGGGCGCTTCTTCGCCGAACTCGATGCTGGCACGAACGCCGCGGGCCTCGGGACCGTCGCGGTCTTCCGGAGGTAGCGCGTCAAGCAGGGCGCGCGCTTCATCATTGCGACCTTCCGCCACCAGCACTCGGGCCATCTGGATCTGGTAGGCCAAGTGGTCGGGGTACTGCTGTGTCAGCTGCTGCAGGATCTCCAGCGCGGTGGCGGTGTCGCCCGCCGCCAGGGCCTGCTCGGCCTGTTCTTCGGGGCTTGCCGGAGCATCTTCCGGGGCCGGGAAGTAGCGGCCCAGCCACTCGCGAATTTCCTTTTCCGGCAAGGCGCCCTGGAAGTGGTCCACCAGACCGCCCTGGCTGATCAACTTGACGTCGGGTACCGAGCGTACGCCGAGCTGGCCGGCGATGTCCTGGTTGTCGTCGATGTTGAGCTTGGCCAGCAGGAAGGTGCCGGCGTACTCGCGGGTCAGCTTTTCCAGCACCGGCATCAGGTTCTTGCAGGGCTCGCACCAAGGGGCCCAGCAGTCCAGCAGCACCGGGATGCGCATGGACAGCTCCAGCACCTGCTGAATGTTGCTGCGGTCGACGTCGAAGATCAGGTCGCTGTCGGCCGGCCCCTGGGACGCCGCGGCGGCACCCTGGGCGGGTTCGCTGCTCGGATCGCTGCTCAGAGGTTCGCCTGTACGAGGGTCGACGATGGGCATGGGACACAACCTTGTCAAAAGTGAATTGCCCTAAAGATGCGGGCGACGGCCACCGACTTCAAGGCGCCTGCCGATACGCCGGAGCATGCCTGGAATCGATGACTGGCCAGCGGTGTGCCCAAGACGCGGTAAAGGGCTGCGGCGACGGTCGATTCTTGACCGACTCGGGTTGATCGAGGTCAGCTCTTCGACGAAAGAAGGAGGGGGGGATGGCTAATCCGGGGACACGGAAGCGCCAAAAAATATCGAATTGGCACAGAAAAGTTAAGATTTAATCAGGAGGCGAGCTTCGTAATACGGCGATGCCGCAACGGCGTCTGATGGCGAAGCGCTGGTCTCGGCCAGCACCGGACAGCCAACAAAAAACGAGGCAGTCCCGAAGGACTGCCTCGTTTTCGTATTTGGTAGCGGGGACCGGATTTGAACCGATGACCTTCGGGTTATGAGCCCGACGAGCTACCAGACTGCTCCACCCCGCATCAACGAGGACGTAGTATACGGATAATTCTGGCTGCGTCAACCCTGTGCGATTTCGGGTGTGATGGGTCGTGCCGTTCGGGCGCTGTGGTCCATACTGGAGTGGCTGTCATGCAAATGTCAGTGCTAGACGCTAGCCTGGTGGATAGTCGTTGTGGACGTTGATTCGACGCAGTACCACGACGAAGGCCTGCCGAGGTAGGCAGGTGGGGCTGGGCGTCGCAGTGGCAGGAGGCCACCCGCGATCGCTCTGGGCCCGAGGTTCCTGGTTGCGCGAATGCGCAGCACCAGAGCATCCACTGCTATACATGCTTGCAACAACAAGTGCCGTCGCCAAGCGGCGGCGTGAAGGACAATCAGGGAGGTCGTCTATGACTCAGCAAAAGCCCGTCGCGTGGGTCACCGGTGGTACTGGTGGTATCGGAAGCTCAATCTGTCGCGAACTGGCGGATGCCGGCTATCAGGTAGTGGCCGGTTACAACAATCCTGACAAGGCCAAGACCTGGCTGGAGACCCAGAAGTCGGATGGCTATGACAATATCGACATCGCCGGCATCGATCTGACCGATTTCGAGGCCTGCCAGAATGGCGTCAAGGCGATCGAGGACCAGCATGGGCCGATCGCAGTGCTGGTCAACTGTGCCGGTATCACCAAGGATGGCACCTTGAAGAAGATGTCGGCGGACCAGTGGAACGTGGTCATCGACACCAACCTCAACAGCGTCTTCAATACCTGCCGCAGCGTGATCGAGAGCATGCTGGAGCAGGGCTACGGACGGATCATCAATATTTCGTCCATCAACGGCCGCAAGGGGCAGTTCGGCCAGGTGAACTATTCCGCCGCCAAGGCCGGCATGCACGGTCTGACCATGGCGCTGGCGCAGGAAACTGCGACCAAGGGCATCACCGTCAACACCATCTCGCCTGGCTATATCGCCACCGACATGATCATGAAGATTCCGGAGAAGGTGCGCGAGGCCATTCGCGAGACCATCCCGATGAAGCGGTACGGCACGCCGGAAGAGATCGGCCGCCTGGTCAATTTCCTGGCCAGCAAGGACAACGGTTTTATCACCGGTGCCAATATCGACATCAATGGCGGTCAGTTCATGGGCTGACAGACGTCGCGCCGGGCTCACGAGGCTCGGCGATGTACATTTCGCCAGAAACCACGATGCGAGGCCAAAAGGCCTCGCATCGTGGTTTTCAGGGGTTGAAAGAGTTCAGGGGTTGAAAGAGGGGGGAAGGCACGGCAAGCCGTGCATCGCTCAGGGTGGTGGCAGTTGACTCAGCCCATCCAGCAGGGCGTCGAGCTCCTGTACCTCGCGCTCCCACTGCTGGCGCGACACTGGACCGGTGGCCAGCAGCCCGCACAGTACCGAGATCAGCTCGTCTTCCCGGCTCGGCGCCTGGCCAAGGCTATCGTTGAGGCGGTCGACCTGGATCGCCAGGCGCAGTGGCTCGTCCTGGTGGCCGATCGGATGGCCCGCCAGGAGCGCCAGGTGCACCCGCAGTCGTGCCAGACGCTCGGCGACTTCCTCCGCTGGAGCAGGATCGCGTCGTGCGGCGTTGCGCTGTGCGTGGGCCTGTTTCAGCGCCGGCGGCAACGATAGCGCGGCGGGAATCTCCACATCACTGCAGAGGCGACCGGCGAGGCAGTCATCGTCGGCCTCAAGGTGCTCGAGAATCAGGGGTTTGACCTCGCGCCAACGACCGACGACCTCTGCCACGGAGAGCCGTTCCAGGCGCTCGCGCCGAGCCCGTACGATGCCGGTCCAGCGCTTGCGCATGCCTTCGGTGCGCCGGCCCGATGGCAGCGGTTCCAGCGCGCTGGCCTCATCCACCGCCTTGTCCAGCCAGTCGGCCTCGCTGCTTGCCGCGGGTTGCCAGGCATCGATGCGGTCGATCAGGGCCTGCATCTGTTCCAGCCGCTCGCGAGCACGCTGGGCACGATCATCGCGCTCGGCGTCACGCTGGGCGAAGATCTGGTCGCATAGTTGGCGGAATTCTCGCCACAGGGTCTGCTCCTCGCCCTTGGGCGCGCGCCCCAGTTCGCGCCAGCGCTGTTGCAGTGCCTTGGCCTGGTCGGCTCGCTGGCGTGCCGGCAGTCGTGCATCGACCAGCGCTCGGGCCTGGTCGATCACCTCACGCTTGGCGTCGGCGATCTCGTTGGCGCGGCGATCGATCAGCGCCTGCAACTGGTGCCGGATGCGGCCGAAGCGTCGTCCGATGGCCTCTGCGTGATCGCGCGGGACAGGGGCGGTGCGGCGCCACTGTTCCCTGGCCTGGTCGCGGATCTCGCGCAGCGCGTCGGGGTCGGCCTGGGCGGCGGGCTGCTCCAGAAGGGCCTCGATCTGCTCGCACAGCGCTTCGCGTTCTGCCAGGTTGGCCTCGCGCAGGCGCTGTTGTTGTTCACGCCAGGCCTTGAGCGACTCGCGAATACGTTCGGAGGTTGCCCGAAAGCGCTCGGACTGCTCGCGGTTGGCCGCGGCGTCGCCCAGTGCCTTCCACTCCTTGACCAGCTGGCGATGGCGGCGGTCACGGTCACGGTCGGTGAGGGTGGCGTCCTGCTCCAGGGCCTCGATGGCCTGGCACAGTTGCTCGCGCTTGGGACCGGCGACGAAGCCGCGCCAGTCACGCAGTTCGGCGAGTCGTGCGCCGAGGCGCTTGAGTCGAGACTGCTGGGCACCGGCCGAGGACGGCAGCTGATCGGCGAGGTGGCGAAGCCGCTGGTGCAGGCGGCTTGCTCCCTTGAAGGTACCCTCGTCGAGCAGCGCCTCGAGACGATCCAGTTCCTCATCGAAGCGTGTGAGCTGGGACTCAGACGGTTCGTCTCCGGAAAGATCCTTCTCCAGGCGAAGATGGTGTCGGGCACGTTCGAGCCTCGGGTCTGGCGGCAGACCTTCGGGCCACTTGCAGTCGCTCACCAGCTGCTTCAGCGCAGCCTCGTCGCCGGCCCTGATGGCTTCCTCCAGCGGCAGGGCGCGCTCGACCAGGCGCTGGTGGGCCTGGTTGATGGCGTCGTAGTTCTTCAAGGCCTTGTCGTAGCGCTGGCGCAGGCCGTCGTCGGCGAGGTGGATCTCGGACAGTGCCTGCCAGCGGTTGGCCATCAACTGCTTCTGAGCGCGCAGGCTGGCCAGGTCCTGTTCACCGACATATTCGCCCTGATAGAGCGCGGCCAGGCTTTCTTCCAGCGCCATGACCAGTGCCTCTCGGTCCTGGTCGGCCTGCTCGCGGCGCTGTCGGTCGGCACGCAGGGCGTGTTCCTGGGCCTCGTGATCGTGAATCACCTTGCGACAGCGCAGGCTGGCCTCCTGGTAGCGCTGCTCCTGCCCGGCGTCGGGCAGATCCGCCAGTCGAGACCACTCGCGCTCCAGATGGCGGAAGCGCCCAGCGTAGAGAGGCTCCCAGGTGGCACGGGCGTGCTGCTCGAGACTGGCCAGCAGTTGCTCGCGTCGTTCCCGAGCCTGTTCCACGGCGTCGGCGTCGGCGCGCAGTCGACCCAGGCGTTCCTTGGCGTCGCGCACCACGTGGCGATCCCGGCGGGCCGCCTGGGCCAGCTGCTTGAGACCTTCCTCGGAGGTGACCCGCTCGGCGGCGGCGTGACGTACGGCGGCGATGCCGTTGTCGCAGGCCTGGCGAATCAGGGCGGCCTCGTCATCGAGCCTGGCCAGGGCGGCGAGTCGCAGCTGCTGGTTATCGCCCTGGAGGGCGATCTCCTCGAGCATCGCCGCGTCGTCCAGGGACTCGACGATCTGCTGGCGGCGGCCAAGTTCGATGCCGCCCTGGCGACCGATCAGCAGCGCGATGAGCTGACGATCCAGCTCGCGTGATCCTTTACCCTCGACGCGCAGCTCCAGCAGTCGCTGTGGGTCGTCCAGGCGTCTCGCCGCGGCGAGACGGACGTCGGGCTCGGTGTCCTGGACCAGGGTCTCGAGGGCCTCGCGTTGGCTCTGGGGGTCGAGCCGTTCGGCGGCGTCGCGTCGGACCTGTGGATCGGGATGTCGCCAGCGTGGCGAGAAAAGGCGGCGGAGGAGTCCGGGCATGGGGCTTCCTGCAAAGAAATAAAGAAAGGTGGCGAAACGGCTTCACCATCTTGTTATTGCGCCAGGCTAAGCCGGGCGTCGAGATAGAAAGTTTATCTAAGCATGCGCGCCACCATCAGAAAAGGCCTCAGCGCAGGGCTGTGGCTGATTGGAGACACTGACAGGAGGACAATTGAGGCTTATGATCGGTTGCAGGACCGGGGGCTCTGACTTAGCTTGAGATCATCCCCCGACCAACACCCGACGTGGAGTTCGGCAATGAGCCTCAAAGTGGACAGGGACAGCATGGCGTTTACGTTCAAGGGTGGGATGCTGCCCATGACGGTGATGGAGCTTTCCAGTGCGGATCCCGAGGAAATTCGCGATCAGCTCGCGGGCAAGCTCTCGCAGTCGCCAGCCTTCTTTCAGCACACCCCGGTGGTGCTCAGCGTCGAGAAGCTCGACGAACCTCACCTGGCCCTGGAACGTATCTGTGCGGTGTGCCGGGCGCACAAGCTGCTGCCGGTAGCGGTGCGCGGTGGTGCCGATCCGGTCAAGCAGTCCGCCTGGGCGCTCGGACTTGGCTGGTTCCCCCCCCAGGATGCCGCCCGTGCGCGTACCCTGGAAAGCGTTCCGGTGCAGGAAGACGAAGACGTCACCGTGGTCGAGGAAGTGGAGGCTGACGCGCCTCATGGCGGACGTATCTTTCGTGGCACCGTGCGTTCCGGCCAGCAGATCACCGCTCCCGACGGCGACCTGACCGTGATCGGTGCGGTCAATGCCGGGGCCGAGGTACTGGCGGCGGGCAATGTCCACGTCTACGGTGCCCTCAGGGGGCGTGCCCTCGCTGGCATTCACGGCGACCACCAGGCAGGCATCTTCTGCCGTGAGCTGCATGCGGAGCTGTTGTCGGTGGCGGGCAACTACAAGCGTCTCGAAGATATCGACCCCCAGCTGCTCGGCTCCTCCGTCCAGGTCGTGCTGACGGACGATCAGTTGGGGATCACCGCGCTGAAGTGAGCCTTCAGCTGGGCTTGTAAGGAGCCTTCAGCCGGGCTTGTGAAGCGCCTTCAGCGGGGCATTGCCGCATCAGCGGGCGCTTTAGCGCGGGACAGCGATTTTTATAAGGCCGTGCCTGGTCACTGCGGTGACCACACAGGACCAACAACTTTACGACGACAGGATGCGACACTTGGCCAAGATCATCGTTGTGACCTCCGGTAAAGGCGGGGTCGGCAAGACAACCAGTGCGGCAGCCATTGCCACCGGGCTGGCACTCAGAGGCAACAAGACGGTAGTGATCGACTTCGATGTCGGTCTACGGAACCTCGACTTGATCATGGGCTGCGAGCGCCGTGTGGTCTACGACCTGGTCAACGTCATCCAGGGCGAGGCCGGGCTGAACCAGGCGCTGATCCGTGACAAGCGCGTGGACAACCTGCATATCCTTCCTGCTTCCCAGACTCGGGACAAGGATGCCTTGACCCAGGAGGGCGTCGAGAAGGTGCTGGACACCCTGACCAAGGACTTCGACTACATACTGTGCGATTCACCCGCCGGTATCGAACGTGGTGCCCAGCTGGCCATGTACTTCGCCGACGAGGCCATCGTGGTGACCAACCCCGAGGTGTCTTCGGTGCGTGACTCCGACCGTATCCTTGGGCTGTTGTCATCGAAGACCCGGCGGGCCGAGCAGGGCAAGGACCCGATCAAGGAGCACCTGCTGATCACCCGCTACAACCCCGGACGGGTCGACCAGGGAGACATGCTGAATCTCGAGGACATTCGCGAGATCCTGGCCATCAACCTGGTAGGTTTGATTCCCGAGTCCGAGGCCGTGCTGAGAGCCTCCAACCAGGGGGTCCCGGTCACCCACGACGACAGCAGTGACGCTGGCCAGGCCTATATGGATACGGTCAGCCGGCTGATCGGAGAGGAGGTGCCCTTGCGCTTCCACGAGTATCAGAAGAAAAGCCTGCTGAGCCGCATGTTCGGAGGAGGAGGTCGCCGGTGAAACTACTCGATTTCCTGAAGCGCGAACGCAAGAAGTCCGCGTCTGTCGCCAAGGAGCGGCTGCAGATCATCGTGGCGCACCAGCGTAGCCAGCGGGGACAGCCTGACTTCCTGCCGATGCTGGAGAAGGAGTTGCTTGAGGTCATCCGCCGCTATGTCGAGGTGGACGACGATGCTATCAATATGTCGCTGGACAGCGAGGACAACTGCTCGGTGCTCGAGCTCAACGTGACCCTGCCGCGCAGCAGTTGATGCAGCGCCTGGTGTTGCTTGAACGTCGTGATATCGTCGCTGCCACATCGCCGATGCGATATCGACAATGCCAGCCATCAAGATGACGCCCCTTGGGCGTCTTTCGTGTATTTCCTTCCCGCGCCGGACTCGACCTGTGATCGTGCAGGCTGAGCCCGGCGTTGGCCTGTGCTAGGCTGACGGGCCTTTGACGTACGCGTGGAGACCGCAATCCCATGGCGCAGCCGAAAGCCGCTCCGCTGACCTTTCTGTGGCACGACTACGAGACCTTTGGTGCCGATCCTCGGCGCGATCGTCCCTCGCAGTTCGCGGCCATCCGTACCGACGCAGAGTTCAACGAGATTGGCGAGCCGGTGGAGCTGTTCTGCAAGCCCGCCGATGATGCCTTGCCGCACCCCATGGCCTGCCTGATTACCGGTATTACGCCCCAGCAGGCGAGGCGCAACGGTGTGCCCGAAGCCGAGTTCGCCGGCTCCATCGTCGACGAGATGAGCGTCGCCGGGACCTGTGCGGTGGGCTACAACAGCCTGCGCTTCGACGATGAGGTCAGTCGTCACCTGTTTTACCGCAACCTGATCGACCCCTATGCACGGGAGTGGCAGAACGGCAATTCGCGCTGGGATCTGATCGACGTGGTGCGCGCCTTCCACGCCTTGAGGCCCGAGGGCATCGAGTGGCCAAGGCGCGAGGACGGCAGTCCCAGCTTTCGCCTGGAAGACCTGACCGCGGCCAACGGCATCGAGCATGCCGGCGCCCACGACGCCCTGGCCGATGTACGCGCTACCATCGCCCTGGCGCGACTGTTGCGGGGCGCCAATGCCAACCTGTTCGACTACCTGCTGTCGCTCAGGGCCAAGCGTGAGGTGCGCAAACGCCTGGATACGACCCAGCGCAAGCCGGTGGTGCATATTTCCCGGCGCTATCCTGCCAGCCGTGCCTGCGGGTCTCTGGTGATGCCCCTGGCCGAACACCCGACCAATCCCAACGGCGTCATCGTCTACGACCTGTCGCTGGACCCTGCCGACATGCTCAGTCTCTCGCCCCAGGAGATTCGTGCTCGGGTATTCGTCAGCAATGACGACCTGGCCGAGGGCGAAAGCCGGATTCCGCTGAAGGTCGTGCACATCAACAAGTGCCCGGTGATCTTTCCGCCCAGTGCGCTCAAGGATGTGTCGGGGCCCCATCAGGGCGAGTACGGCGAGATCGTGGCGCGCATGGGGCTCGAGATGGACGCCTGTCGCGGTCACTACCAGCGGCTGGCCAAGGACCCCGATATCGTCGCCAAGGTGCAGGAGGTGTTCGCCGAGCCACCGCCGGAGCCGCCGAGGGATCCGGACCTGATGCTCTACTCCGGCGGGTTCTTCTCTCCTGCCGACCGCCAGCAGATGGAGCGCGTGCGTGCCATGGATCCCTGGGATCTGGTCGACGCCAGCTTTGCCTTCCAGGACCCGCGCCTGGAGGAGATGCTGTTTCGCTACCGCGCCCGCAGCTATCCGGACACCCTGACCGGCGAGGAGCAGGCGCGCTGGGAGACCTTCCGGTGGGAGCGGATGAACGACTCGGCGCTGGCGAGCCTGACGCTAAAGGACTTCGCGCGTGAAATCGAACGTCTGAACCAGACCTCGCTGAGCGATCGCGAACGCCAGATCCTCGAGGAGATGGTGATGTTTGTGGAGTCGATCATGCCCGCCCAGGCGTTCGGCTAGGGGACCAGCCTGGCGCAGACGCACGGCGTCGCGCTGGCCGTGTCGGGCATCATCAATATGGCGCCATGAATCAGGTGCCATGTATCAGGTGTGATGAAGCGGGTGAAACGACAAGGCCCGACCGGCGATGCCGGTCGGGCCTTGTCGTCACTGCTGTCGGCGGCGGCGTCGCCAGCCTGGCGGGATCGCCCCCAAGCAGGGGGCGATGGGGTGGGCCAGGGCCTTTTGGCAGAGCCCTGTCAGGGTTTGGCCGCCTGGGCGCTGGTGTCCGCCGGCGTCGGTGACAGCGCTTCTTCCTCGTCACCGGGCAGGGCTTCCAGGTCGCCTTTCAACGCCATGACGTCGCTGGGTGCGGCGCCCGGATCGAAGGTCACGTCCACCACTGCGGCGCCACCCAGACGCTGCCAGCTGTCCTTCAGGCTGGCGGCGTCGACCTCGAGCACCGCGGCGGCCAGCCGCTCACGCCTATCGAAGTCGGTGTCGCCGTAGGACAGCGCCTGCCACAGGCGGGTGGTGCGCTCCTCGAGGCCTGAATCACGCTGGGTAATCTCGTCGTGGACCGCCTGGCGATAGGTGGCCAGGGTGTCGTCATCCAGGCTGTCCAGACGCTCGGGCACACGGTCGAGGAAGTCGCTGACCCTGGCCTTGAGCTCGTCGCTCTGGGTGGAGGGAGACTGCACCAGCAGGCTGATGCCCGGAGCGTGCAGCAGCGGTGAGTAGCCTGCGCTGACGATGTACCCGAGCTGCTGTTCGGTACGCAACTGCTGGTAGAAGGGAGTCTCGAGCAGCTTGCCGAGCACCGCGATGCGGGCCTGGGTGGCGATACCCTGGTCCGGCCCCTGCAGGTAGCGAATCAGCAGCGACTCGTCTCGGCTGGAGTCCGGCGTCAGGCTCGGCAGATCCACTGCCTTGAGTACCTGCAGGTCGGTGATGGCGTCCGCGCCAAGGCTGGGCTCAAGCGCCGCGATGGCCTGCTCGGCCTCGTCGCGTGCCAGCGACTCTTCCAGGTTGCCGACCACCAGCGCCTGCAGGTGCAGCTCGTCGAGGAAGCGCTCGCGGAAGTCGCGCAGGTCCTGGGGCTCGAGGTCGGACAGCGCCTCCAGCAGTACCTGGGGGGACCACTGGGGCCGAATCAGCGCCTCGGACAGGGTGCGTTGACCCTGGTGATAGAGCGGATTGCGTGGTGCATTGCCCCATTGCTTTTCCAGGCCGTAGCGTACTCGGGCAACGCTTGCGTCGAGGATCTCACCCTGCTTGAGCTGGTCGATCACCTCCCGTATCACCCTGTCCTGGCGGTCACGCCAGCCGGTGAAGGACAGCGTCATGCCACGCGAGTGGGCATAGGCTTCATACTTCTGTCCCGCCAGACGTGCGGCGTAGAGCTTCTCGTTGAGGCTGTCGTTGAGCCAGCCGGCCAGCAGTTGTGTCAGCACGGCCTGGCGCGGGGACTGGCTGGCGCCAGGGTGCTGCAGGCTGAAGCGCCAGGAGGCCTTGGGCGTATCGTACTCGGCATCGGCCTTGTACCAGGCGTCGGCCTCGGGGGTGTCGATCAGCAGTGAGGGGCGCTCGTCGTGGGCCTCAAGCAGCGCCAGGTCCTCGGCGATAAAGGGATTGGGCTCGGGCAGCGCCAGCCCCGCCAGGGGGTCGGCTGCGGTGTCGGCCAATGGCGTCTCCTGCCAGGCGGTGTCGTAGTAGCGGCTACGTTGGTCGCCTTCGACCTCGGGGCCGGTGTATAGGCGGATCATGTTGTCGGGGCGCAGCGCATCGAGCCAGCGACGCACTTCCTCTGCGTCGAGCCCGTCCATGCGGTAGCCGGCGCGGTTGACGTCCTCGAGCGGGTAGTGGGTCAGGCTCATGGACAGGCGCATGGCCTCGTCCAGGGCGTTACCGTGCTGCTGGAACTGGAACGCCTGCTCGGACAGGCTGGCCTGCTCGTCGTAGCGTTCCTCGCTGATGCCCTGTTGGCGAATCTGCTCGATGGTGGCAAACAGACTGGCCTGGATGCGATCGAGATGCTCGCGACCCTCAGGGGTCAGGCTGACATCCACGGCCAGCAGTGCATGGCGGCCGTCACCTCGGGTGACGCCGGCGGACAGGCCGTCGGCCCAGCCGGCCTCGCGCAGGCGGCTCAACAGGCTGCCGGGCCCCTCATGACCGATCAGGTTGGCGATGTAGCTGGCCGGCTTGTGGCGATAGCTGAGCACGGGGTCGGGAACCGGGAACAGAAAGCTGACGCGGCGAGCGTCGCGCAGCGACTGGGCCTCGGCGGCCAGCGGCAGGCGTGAGCGATCCACCAGTGGGGTGTCGATGACGGGTGCCTCGAGGCCGCGATCGGGCACCTCGGCGAAACGTTCGACCACCAGTGTCTGCAGTTGATCCAACGGCATCGGCGCCACCACCGCCAGATGCATGACGTTGGCGCCGTAGTGGTTCTCGTAGAAGTTCATGACCCGCTCGCGCAGGCTGGGCTCCCCTTCGGGCCGCTCGGCCAGGGTCTCCTTGCTGCCCACTGAGAAACCCACGGTGGGGTTGGCAGGATTGAGCAGGGCGTCGAGGACCTCGTTCTCGCGGCGTGCGTCATCGCGCAGGCGCGCCTGATATTCGGAGTGCACCACGTTGCGCTCGCTGCCCAGGCGGTCGGCGTTGAACAGCGGGTCGATGAAGAACCGACTGAAGCGATCCAGAGCGCCTTCGAAGGCCTCGGGTTCCACATCGAAGAAGTAGTTGGTGTCCAGCGAGGCGGTGAAGGCGTTGTGGCGCCCGCCGTGGCGGCTGATGTAGCCCTGGTAGGCGTCGGGCTCGGGGTAGGCCTCGGTGCCCAGAAACAGCATATGTTCGAGCAGGTGGGCGAGCCCCTGCAGGTCATCGGGATCCTGGGCGCTGCCCACCGACACATTGAGTGAAGCCGCCGCCTTGTCGGCCTCGGGATCGCTGACCAGCAGGACGTCGAGGCCGTTGTCCAGGGTCAGTACGCGATAGTCGCGATCATCGTGGGGGCTGACGATCGGCGTCGTGGCGGTGGCCACGTCGGCGTCGGCCTGAGCCGTGGGCGGTTGCTCGCTGGTAGCGGCCGGGGCCGCGGAAGCCTGAGCCAGCGGTAGCCACAGGCCGATCAGGGTGGCGACGAGGGCGCTGGCGCCGCGTCGTGTGAGGGTCGAAGCCATCACGTCTCCTTGGAAGTCTGGCGCCACACCTTGCCGATGGGGTGGGCACAGGATGGGTCTTGCTCTTGAGGATTGTTCACTCGTCTTGATACCGGAAAAGCGCCCAACAGTTCCCCGGGAGGGGGGCTCAACAGTGACTTGAGGTCCTCGGGATCACTCTGCGGGTCCAGCCAGGCCCTGGCTTGACCGGGGGCTATGACCGCCGGCAGACGGTCGGTCAGGGGGGCCAGAAAGCCAGGGCTAGGTACCGTGATCAAGGCGAAGGAGTCGTTATAGTCGGTAAGGGTGGTGTGAAACCTACACCATAGTCCGGCCAGCAGCATCGGCCCGCGGTCTGCTCTGGTGATCAGGAAGGGCTGCTTGTAGTTCGGACGCGGCTGCCAGGCGTAGGCGCCGGCTACCGGCACCAGGCAGCGCCGCGCGCGGAAGGCGTCACGGAACATCGGGCGCGAGTCGAGGCTTTCGGCGCGGGCGCAGTGGGGGGCGTGATCGAGTACCTGCAACCAGGGCGGTGTCAGGCCCCAGAAACCGATCCCCAGGGTAGGGCGTCCAGCTTCCAGGCGGATGATCGACAGTGGACGGCGCGGGGCCATGTTGACGCCGCTGATGGCCTGGGCCGGAGCATCGAGGTCGTCGAGGGCGGTCTCGATGGCGCGGGCGGGAATATAGAGGCGGCCGGTCATGGGGGCTCCTGCGATCTGGAGGGCCAGCGTACCCAAGCTCCCGGTGTCAGGAAAGCCTTGAGCCCGTTGTCACGGCGAAGGGGGCGTAATGAGCGGTCGAAAACAGTGTTCGATTAATGTATGCTGAACGATACCGCTGAACCTGAAGCCGCCGATGTCCGGCCGCGAGAGAGAAGAGCGATGGCGCGTCCAAGACAGCATGCCCCCGAGGAGCTTCACGCCCAGGTGATGGCCGCCTGCGATGCCTGGCTGGCTGAGCAGCCGGTGCATGCCCTGTCGCTGCGCTCGTTGGCCCGGGAGGTGGGCTGTGCGCCGAGCACCCTGCTGAAACTCTACGGCAGCTTCAACAACCTGCTTCAGCACGTCAACCTGGAAAGCCTTGGTCGGCTGCGCACGGTGATGGAGCCCCTGCTGGTGGACACCACCGAGCCCGAGGCCCGGCTGCGTGCCCTGGCCCAGGGGTACTGGAAGTTCGCCCGCGAAGACGCCCATCGCTGGCAGCTGATGTTCGACTATCCGCTGGCCCAGGAAGGCGAGCTCGATCAGCGCCAGACCGATATGATCGGCGCACTGTTTGCCCGGGTCGAGGGGACCCTGACCGAGTATCAACCGGATCTCGAATCGCTCGAGGCGCAGCGCCTGGCGCGAACCCTGTGGGGCAGCGTTCATGGCCTGGTGCAGCTGGGGCTCAATGATCGTCTTGGCTATTCCCAGGGCGGCGCCTTTGAGGTCGAGGAGCTGCTCGATCAACTGCTGTCGACCACCCTCGCCGGACTCAAGCAGATAGGCCGTGACCAGAGGGGCGATAGACAGGTGAACGACACGCCGTGATCGACGTACTCGTCTGGGGCCTCGTCGGCCTGCTTGCCTGCATCGCTGCCTGGCGCTTCTATCGCGCCCCGGCGGTGTATATCCGACGTTTCGTGTTTGCCTTTATCCATGTGTTGTACCGACTTCGCTTCCAGGGGCGTCGCTTCGTGCCCCCGCGCGGGCCGGCGCTGGTGGTGTGCAATCATGTCAGCTTCATGGATGCGCTGGTGATGGGCGGCGGCAGCCCCAGGCCGCTGCGCTTCTTGATGGATCGCCCGATCTACGAGTCGAAGCGCCTCAACTGGCTGTTCCGCATGGTCGGGGCGATACCCGTGGAGTCGGATCGTCGTGACCCGGGCAATGTGCGTCGCGCCCTGGAAGAAGTCAGCCGCGCCTTGAGAAACGGCGACGTGGTGATGCTGTTCCCGGAAGGGCGGCTGACGTCGGATGGTGATGTCAAGACCTTCCGCCGGGGCCTCGATCTGATTCTGTCGAGGGACCCGGTGCCGGTGATTCCCGCCGCGCTGTCAGGCCTGTGGGGCTCGTGGACCTCCAATTGCCACGGCAAGGCTCTGGCCCATTTCCCCAGGCGCTGCCGCGCCCGGGTGGCGCTCTACTTCGACGAGCCGGTGCCGCCGGGGCAAGCCACCCGTCAGTCGCTGGAGGCCCGGGTGCGCGAGCTCAAGGCCGAAGCCGATCGCTGGGTCGAGACCGGTAAGCCCTGAGGCAACCGCCGCCGGGGTACGCAGGCTCCGACAGAGGGAAGGTCGGGTTAGGGAAGGGATAACGCAGAAAGGGACGGCCTCGGCCGTCCCTTTCTCGTAAATACCTTGCTTGTCAGTGCTTTGCTTGTCAGTACTGCTTGTCAGTACTTTGCTGGCAAGTACTCTGCCTGCTGGTGCCTTGCCCGCCGGTTTCTTCCCTGCATGTCGCGTCGCGACTGACGTGCCTCTGGTCCTTGCGGTGGTCAGTCGCCCGCGTCGGATTCTGCCAGGACGCGGCGAGTGCCAGGCCAGCAGCTGACTGAGGTGATCAGGTTGTCGCGCATCTCGAGGATTTCCATGCGGATGTTGCCGATCTGCAGACAGGCCGGGCCGTCGGGGAAGGACTCGAGGTGTTCCAGTATCACCCCGTTCAGCGTCTTGGGGCCGTCGGTGGGCAAGTGCCAGCCCAGCGACTTGTTGATATCACGGATATTGGCGGTGCCGTCGATCACGTGGCTGCCATCGCTCTGGGGCAGCATGTCCTGTTCCTGGCCGGCCACGTCGGTGGTGAATTCACCGACGATCTCCTCGAGGATGTCCTCCAGGGTCACCAGACCCTCCACGTCGCCGTACTCGTCCACCACGATACCAATCCGGCGCTTCTGCTTCTGAAAGTTCAACAGCTGGGTGTGCAGCGGCGTCGATTCGGGAATGAAGTAGGGCTCCCGCGCTTCCTGCACGATGGCCGCCTTGGTCACCTCGCCTCTGGACAGGAAGCGGGCGGCATTGCGCAGGTGCAGCATGCCGATGATGCTGTTGATGTCGCCCTTGAATACCGGCAGCCGGGTGTGCTGGCTGGTGCGGATCTGGGTCAGGATATCCTCGAGACTGTCGTCGAGATCGATGCCGACCACCTCATGGCGCGGCACCATGATGTCGTTCACGGTGACATTCTCGAGATCCAGAATCGACAGCAGCATGGCCTGGTGGCGATGGGGGATCAGGGTGCCGGCCTCGTGGACCACGGTGCGCAGCTCGTCGCGGGTGAGATTGTCACCATTGCCGTCGATATTCTTGACGCCAAGCAGTCTGAGCAGGCCGTTGGAGATCACGTTGACCACCCACACCAGCGGATACAGCAGCTTGAGCAGCGGCTCCAGAATCATCGAGGCCGGGTAGGCGATGCGCTCCGGCTTCACCGCCGCGAAGGTCTTGGGGGTAACCTCGGCGAAGATCAGCACCACGATGGTCAGGATCGCCGTGGAGATGGCGGGGCCGCTGACATCGCCAAAGAAGTGGATGGCGATGATGGTGGCGATGGAGGCCGCCAGGTTGTTGACGAAGTTGTTGCCGATCAGGATGACGCCGATCAGCCGGTCGGGACGCGCGAGCAAGCGCATCACGCGCTTGGCGTTGCGCTGTCCGCTGTTGGCCTGGTGGCTCAACCGATAGCGGTTGATCGACATCATGCCGGTCTCGGAACTGGAGAAGAAGCCCGATAGGGCAATCAGCAGAAAGAGCAGGCCGAACAGCAGGCCCACCGGAAAGTCGTCGTTCAAGACGTGAAATCCTTGGTCGCGGGTAGGGGTCGAGTTGTAGGGGGTCGGGCCGGGAGTGTCAAGGAGACCTCCTGTCTAGCTGTGCGCTAACAGCACCTCAAGGACAAACTTGCTACCAAAGTAGGCCAAAAGCAGTGCGATATAGCCTCCCAGGGTCCAGCGCACCGCCCGCATACCTCGCCACCCAAGGCGGTAGTGGCACAGCAGCAGTACCGCGAACACCAGCCAGGCCAGCAGCGACAGCACCGTCTTGTGGACCAGGTGTTGGGCGAACATGTTATCGAGGAACACGAACCCGCTGGCGATGGCCAGCGTAAGCAGGGCCATGCCCACCCAGATCATCTCGAACAGCACCCGCTCCATGGTGGTCAGCGGCGGCAGTGCCTGTACCACGCCGCGTATCCGGTGATGCTTGAGGGCCTTGTTCTGGACGCCTACCAGTATCGCCTGCAGCGAGGCGATGGCCAGCACCGCGAAGGCCAGGGCGGAGCTGACGGCGTGGAAGGCGATGCCGGGGGTCATGCCGTTTGCGCTGGTAGGGGTCGGTAGTTCGGTACCGAGCAGCAGCACCACGCCTGCAAAGGGGAACAGCACGGCGGCGATATTGAGCACCGGCTTGAACAGGCTGGCGCCCAGCAGCACCACCACCGCCAGGGCGGTGACCAGCACTGCGCTGGTGGACAGTCCTGGCAGCATCGAGCCCTCGAGGGCAAGCAGGCCGCCGGCGACGACCAGGTGGAGAGCCGCCGCCAGGGTGCCGAAGCCGCGCACCAGTAGGTCGCGCGGAGGTACCCGGCGAATCAGGGTCAGCCCTTGCCAGGAGGCAGCCGCCAGATAGAAGACAAAGGCCAGTAGAGCCAGAGGTAACGCCTGCATGCTGTGCTGTCCGTGCGCCTTGCCGGCGCCTTTGAAGATAGGGATCCTGGGTCCGGGGAATGCCTTCCCCTCGACACCGACTATACCGGATAGCGCCTCGGCTGACAGCCAGCGGGCGGCCTTCTTCGGCTGTCTTGCCGGCAACTGCATGGAGAGTCCGCGCCACAAGGCGTATAATTTGCGCCATCGTCAAGGCCGCGCACCGGCGGCCGTCTCAAGGGGCGTCTCGACAAGGGCGCCTTGAGGCCATCGCATTTGGAGAGGCCCATGTTTCAGAACCTGAGCGAGCGTCTGTCCCAGACGCTGAAGTCGATCAAGGGTCAGGCACGCCTGACCGACGACAACATCAAGGACACCCTGCGCGAGGTGCGCAAGGCGCTGCTCGAGGCGGACGTTGCCCTGCCGGTGGTCAAGGCGTTCATCGAGCGAGTGCGCGAACGTGCCGTGGGCCAGGAGGTCTCCCGCAGCCTGTCGCCGGGCCAGCAGTTCATCAAGATTGTCCAGCAGGAGCTGGAAGTCACCATGGGCGAGGCCAACGAAGGGCTGTCGCTCAAGGGCACGCCCTCCGTGGTGCTGATGGCCGGCCTGCAGGGTGCGGGCAAGACCACCTCGGTGGCCAAGCTGGGCAAGTATCTGCGCGAGCGCGAAAAGAAGAAGGTGCTGGTGGTTTCCACCGACGTCTACCGCCCCGCCGCCATCGACCAGCTCGAGACCCTGGCCAAGGAGGTCGAGGTCGACTTCTTCCCGTCGCGCTCGGATCAGGCCCCGGTGGACATCGCCACGGCGGCGCTGAAACACGCCAAGATCCAGTTCCATGACGTAGTGTTGGTCGATACCGCGGGTCGCCTGGCCATCGACGAAGCGATGATGCAGGAGATCCAGGGGCTGCATCAGGCCATCGAGCCCTCCGAAACGCTGTTTGTGGTCGACTCCATGACCGGCCAGGATGCGGCCAACACTGCCCGCGCCTTCGCCGATGCCCTGCCGCTGACCGGGGTAGTGCTGACCAAGGCCGACGGTGATGCCCGTGGCGGTGCCGCCCTGTCGGTGCGTCACGTCACCGGTCGTCCGATCAAGTTCATGGGTGTCGGCGAGAAGGTCGATGCCCTCGAGCCCTTCCATCCGGATCGTGTGGCCTCGCGCATCCTCGGCATGGGCGACGTGCTGTCGCTGATCGAGGAAGCCGAGCGTACCGTCGACAAGGGCAAGGCCGAACAGCTCGCCAAGAAGGTCAAGAAAGGCCAGGGCTTCGATCTCGAGGACTTCCGCGAACAGCTCCAGCAGCTCAAGAAGATGGGCGGCATGAGCGGCCTGATGGGCAAGCTGCCGGGCATGGGGCAGATGGCCGAGATGGCCCAGGGGCCTGGGCCCGAAAAGGAGCTTGGCAAGCTCGAGGCGCTGATCAACTCGATGACGCCGAAGGAACGCCGTAATCCGGACATCATCAACGGCTCGCGCAAGCGCCGTATCGCCGCCGGTGCCGGCCTGCAGGTGCCGGACCTCAATCGTCTGCTCAAGCAGCACAAGCAGATGCAGAAGATGATGAAGAAGGCCGGTAAGAAAGGCGGCATGCAGAAAATGATGAGGGGCATGTCCGGCATGATGGGCGGAGGTGGCCCTGGCGGCCCCGGAGGCATGGGTGGCATGGGTGGCCCCGGCGGCATGCCCTGGCGCTGAATCAGTTTTTTCGCTGATGCTGTTTTTAATGCCAAGCGCCCAAGCGTGATGAAGATGCAATACGCTGGGCCCGCCACTCTCGGCCCTGGCACCGCTGGTGCGCCGCTCGTCAAGGGATGAGCGGCAAAAAAGGTTCCCTTGGGGGGTGGTTTTCCGTAGAATACTGCCTCTTCACTCGAGGACCGCGCCTGGCGCGGCCCTCGTCGTGAGCGAAACACCGGTGGCTGGCCTGGCCGTCGCCGTTATCTGAAATCCCAACCGAAGGACAGTCAACGTATGGTTACCATTCGTCTGGCACGTGGTGGCGCCAAGAAGCGTCCCTTCTACCACCTCGCCGTGACCGATTCCCGCAACGCCCGCGACGGCCGCTTCATCGAGCGTCTGGGCTTCTTCAACCCGGTGGCCCGTGGCCAGGAAGAGCGTCTGCGCATCGACCTCGACCGCATCGCCCACTGGCAGTCCCACGGCGCGCAGCTGTCTGACCGCGTCGCCGAGCTGGTCAAGGAAGCTCGCAAGCAGGCCTGAGGCGCAAGCCTTGCCTGTGAATGTCCCGGTGTGAAAGAGGTTTGACCCAGATGGCATCGCCACAACGCCCTAGCGCGCAGCGCCAAGCGCAAGACGATCGCCACAGCGACGATTACGTCGTGCTGGGCAAGCTGACCAGTCCTTACGGCATCAAGGGCTGGCTGAAGGTGTATTCCTACACCTCACCCATGGAAGGCATTCTCGACTATGCCGAATGGGTGGTCCGTCACGACGGACAGATTTCGCGCCATCGCCTCAAGCAGGGGCGCAAGCAGGGACAGGGCCTGGTCGCCCAACTGGACGGTGTCGATGACCGTGACCGTGCCGAGAGTCTGGCCGGAGCGGACATCCTGCTGGCCAAGCAAGACCTGCCCGAACTCGACAGTGAAGAGTACTACTGGCACCAGCTGGAAGGCCTCAGGGTCGTCACGCTGGAAGGGGTGTCTCTGGGACGCCTGGCCTACCTGTTCGAGACCGGTGCCAACGACGTCATGGTCGTGAAGGGCGGCGACGCCCCGGACGATCGCGAACGTCTGCTTCCCTACCTGCCCGATGACGTGGTCAAGCGCGTCGATCTCGAGGCAGGAGAGATGCTGGTCGACTGGGACCCGGAGTTTTGAGCGCAGTGCGTTCGAAAACCGCGTCGACAGGAGATCGATAACGTGTGGATAGGGGTGGTGTCACTGTTTCCGGAAATGTTCGAGGCGATTACTCGTCACGGCGTGACCGGCAGGGCCGTCGACAAGGGCCAGGTGACGCTGGAGTTCTGGAACCCCCGGGACTACGCCACCGACCGCCATCGCACCGTGGATGATCGCCCCTATGGCGGTGGTCCCGGCATGCTGATGAAGGTCGACACCCTGAGAAGTGCCATCCACGACGCCCGCAGCCGAGCCCAGGCGGCCACCGGCGAGCGTCCCAAGGTGATCTACCTGTCGCCCCAGGGGCGCAGACTGGATCAACAGGGCGCGCGGGAACTGGCGTCCGGACCGCCCCTGGTGGTGGTGGCGGGGCGTTACGAAGGCATCGATGAACGCGTGGTCGAAGCGGACATCGATGAGGAGTGGTCGATCGGCGACTATGTCCTGAGCGGGGGAGAGCTGCCCGCCATGGTGCTGATCGATACGGCGGCAAGGCTGGTGCCCGGTGTACTGGGGCATCAGGATTCCGCGGTCGAGGACTCCTTCAACGACGGTCTGCTGGACTGTCCGCACTATACGCGCCCGGAGGAAATCGACGGTCGCAAGGTGCCGGACGTGCTGCTCAGCGGTCACCACGGACAGATCCGTCAGTGGCGGATGAAACAGTCCCTGGGGCGTACCTGGCAACGGCGGCCCGACCTGCTCGAGGGCAGGCAGCTGTCGAAGGAGCAGAAGCGGCTGTTGAACGAGTTCATCGACGAACACGCCGACAAGGCGGAGGTGCAGGACGAACGTCGGGATTCCGACGAGGCGGCCAGTCGCCGCTGACGGACCTGCGTCATCAACGACCCGCGCGCTCGAGCTTCGAGGGCCGGGATCACGATCCATCGGCACCCACGACCGATCGATGGATCACAACGATTTCAGGAGTGAGTCAAATGAGCAGCAAGAACAAGGTGATCCAGGCGCTCGAAGCCGAGCAGATGAGCAAGCAGGTGCCGGACTTTGCACCGGGCGACACCATCGTCGTTCAGGTCAAGGTCAAGGAAGGCAACCGCGAGCGTCTCCAGGCCTTCGAAGGCGTGGTCATCGGCAAGCGTAACCGCGGTCTGAACTCCGCTTTCACCGTGCGCAAGATCTCCCACGGCGTCGGCGTCGAGCGTACCTTCCAGACCTACAGCCCGCTGGTCGACTCCATCAGCGTCAAGCGTCGCGGTGACGTGCGCCAGGCCAAGCTGTACTACCTCCGTGAGCGTAGCGGCAAGTCTGCTCGTATCAAGGAAAAGCTGGCTTAAAACAGCCAGCGCTGTCAGCCAGTCCGAGGGAGGCCCTGCCTCCCTTGCCCGACACCCCGTCACCACCTTCGTGGGGCGGGGTGTCGGTGCATTGGGGGCCTTCTCGTGCTTCACCAGTGCCCTCGATGGCCAGCCCCACAGCCCAGGAGGTGTTGCTTGAGCGCCGGCGATCGTCAGACAATCGACCGCTTCCTCGACCAGCTATGGCTCGAGCAGGGCGTCAGCGACCATACCCTGAGCGCCTATCGCCACGATCTGGAGGCCTGGGCCAACTGGCTTTCTGGTCAGTCGTGCGCGTTGCTCACGCCGGGTGAGCGGACCTTGCCGGACTGGCTGGACTCGCGTCGCGAGCAGGGCTACAAGCTCACCAGCAATGCCCGGCTGCTGTCGAGCCTCAGGCGCTTCTACCGCTGGGCCCTGGCCGAAGGGATGATCGAAGCGGATCCGCTGGCCCGGGTGCGCCTGCCGCGGGTGCGGCCATCGTTGCCGGACACCCTGGACGAGGACGAGG
Organism: Halomonas sp. OfavH-34-E; assembly: GCF_024124525.1. Classification (NCBI taxonomy): domain Bacteria; kingdom Pseudomonadati; phylum Pseudomonadota; class Gammaproteobacteria; order Oceanospirillales; family Halomonadaceae; genus Halomonas; species Halomonas sp. OfavH-34-E. The sequence goes on from NZ_JAMXRY010000032.1 coordinate 24,392, forward strand.
TCGAGCGCCTGCTGAATGCGCCGGACCTGTCCACCGCTCTGGGACTGCGCGATCGCGCCATGCTCGAGGTGCTGTATGGCGCAGGGCTTCGCGTCAGCGAACTGGTCGGTCTGACCACCGATGCGATCAATCTGCGCCAGGGCGTGGTGCGGGTGCGCGGCAAGGGGCAGAAGGACCGTCTCGTGCCGCTGGGCGAGGAAGCCGGCCACTGGCTGGAGCGCTACCTGCGCCAGGGGCGTAGCGAGCTGATGAGCGATATCCAGCGTCCGGCGCTGTTCCCCGGGCGGGGCGACGGCGCCATGACCCGCCAGACCTTCTGGCACCGAATCAAGCACTACGCCAGTGTGGCAGGCATCGATCGTCCGCTGTCGCCACACACCCTGAGGCACGCCTTTGCCACCCATCTGTTGAATCATGGGGCCAATCTGCGTGTCGTACAGATGCTGCTGGGGCACTCGGACCTGTCGACGACCCAGATCTACACCCATGTGGCGCAGGCGCGACTGGAAGCCCTGCACGCCGACCATCATCCTCGAGGCTGACCCATGAAACGCCCTCTGTTCGTGCTTTCCCTGCCCGCTCTGCTCACCGCTGCCCTGTGGACCAGCGGTGCGCTGGCGGCCCCTCCCGCCGCGCTCAACGAGCTTGAGGTGAACGGCCAGAAGATGCCGGTGAGTCAGGTGCTGGATACCCCCATGGACGGCATCTACGAGGTGCGTCTGGAGACCGGGGAGTCCTTTTACACCAACGAGAGCGGCAGCCACTTCCTGGTGGGGGATCTGTACCAGAACGCCGAGGACGGCCTGGTCAACCTGTCCGAGCAGAGCCGCAACGCCAGCCGCGCCAGCCGCGTGGCGGCCATCAACGAGTCCGAGCAGATCGTCTATCGCGGGGTCGATGAGCCCAAGGCCACCATCCACGTCTTCACCGATACCACCTGTCCTTACTGCCGCAAGCTGCACGAGGAAGTGCCGCGCCTCAACGAGCTGGGCATCCAGGTCAACTACCTGGCCTTCCCGCGTGGCGGCATGCAGAGCGAAGGCGCCCGCCAGCTCGAACAGGTGTGGTGCGCCGACAATACCAGCGAGGCGATGACCGCCGCCAAGAGTGGAGAGGTTCCGAGCGGCGCCACAAGCTGCGACAATCCGGTGGAGCGGCAGTATCATCTGGGGCTGGAGCTGGGCGTGCAGGGCACGCCGGCGATCATCCTGCCCGACGGCACCATGGTCCCGGGCTATGTGCCCGCCGAACGGCTGGCCGAGCGCCTCGGCATCGACGGCTGAGCCCGTCTGACAACACAATCGAGAAGGCTCGAGCCAGACTCGGGCCTCGCCAAATCGCTGACACAGCCGTCGCTTGCGGCGACGGTCGAGAAGGGAGAATGACATTGAAACCGGTGAGAGTGGGAATCTGTGGGCTGGGTACCGTCGGTGGCGGCACCTTCAATGTACTGACGCGCAACGCCGACGAGATCGCTCGGCGTGCCGGTCGCCCGCTGGTGATCGAGCAGGTCGCCCATCGCAGCATCAATCCCGCCTGTGACCTTACCGGTATTCGTACCACCAAGGACGTCTTCGAGGTGGCGACCAACCCCGATATCGACGTGGTGGTGGAGCTGATCGGCGGCTACGACGTGGCTCGCGAGCTGGTGATGATGGCCATCGAGAATGGCAAGCACGTGGTCACCGCCAACAAGGCGCTGATCGCGGTGCACGGCAACGAGATCTTCAAGGCGGCCCATGAAAAGGGCGTGATCGTGGCCTTCGAGGCCGCCGTGGCCGGCGGTATCCCGGTAATCAAGTCGCTGCGCGAGGGCCTGGGTGCCAACCGCATCAGCTGGGTGGCGGGTATCATCAACGGTACCGGCAACTACATCCTGACCCATATGCGCGACGAGGGCCGGGCGTTCGAGGACGTGCTCGCCGAGGCCCAGGCGCTGGGCTACGCCGAGGCCGATCCGACCTTCGACGTGGAAGGCATCGACGCCGCCCACAAGCTGACCATCCTGGCGTCCATCGCCTACGGTGTGCCGCTGCAGTTCGAGAAGGCCTACACCGAGGGTATCTCTCGGGTCACCGCCGAGGACGTCGAGCAGGCCGACAACCTGGGCTACATCATCAAGCACCTGGGCATCTCCAAGCGCACCGGTGACGGCCTCGAACTGCGCGTCCATCCGACGCTGATTCCCAAGGAGCGGCTCCTGGCCAGCGTCCACGGGGTCAAGAACGCCATCGCCGTGATGGGTGACGCCGTTGGTCCGACCCTCTACTACGGTGCCGGCGCCGGTGACGAGCCCACCGCCTCGGCGGTGGTCGCCGACCTACTCGACGTGGCCCGCGACATCTCCACCGAGCACCGCTATCGCACGCCTTATCTGGCCTTCTGCGGCGTCACCGATGACTGTGACGAGCTGCCGATCATGCCCATGGAAGACATCACCACGGCCTACTACCTGCGCCTGCTGGCGGTGGACCGCCCCGGCGTGCTGGCGCGGGTGGCGACCATCCTCTCCGAGGAGGGTATCTCCATCGAGGCGCTGATCCAGAAGGAGGCCACCGAGGGCGAACTGGTGCCGATCATCCTGCTGACCCACCGTACCCTCGAGAAGCACATGAACGAGGCCATTCGCCGCATAGAGTCCCTGGCCGACATCGCCGGCTCGGTGACCCGCATTCGCGTCGAGAGCCTCGACGAGCAGGACTGATGATGCCTGCGGGAGCGGGCCCAGGCTCGCTTTCGCGGGCGCTTCGCTGGAATCTCAGGCCGCGCCCCGGGCGGCGGCAAGGAATCACAAGATGCGCTATATCAGCACCCGCGGGCAGGCGCCCGCGCTGTCCTTCGAAGAAGTCGTCCTTACCGGCATGGCCGCCGACGGTGGCCTCTACGTTCCCGAGGACTTCCCTCACCTGAGCGCCGACGACCTGGCCGACATGGCCGGGCTGTCCTACGCCGAGATCGCCTTTCGGGTGATGAAGCCCTTCGTCGGCGGCGAGATCGACGACGACACCTTCCGTGGCCTGGTCAAGGACGCCTACGCGACCTTCAGCCACGACGCCGTGGTGCCGCTCAATCAGCTCGACGCCAACCACTTCCTGCTCGAGCTGTTCCACGGTCCGACCCTGGCGTTCAAGGACGTGGCCCTGCAGCTGCTCGGACGTATCCTCGATCACTTCCTCAAGAAGCGTGGCGAGCGCGCGGTGATCATGGGCGCCACGTCCGGCGACACCGGCTCGGCGGCGATCGAGGGCTGTCGTCACTGTGACAACCTCGACATCTTTATCCTGCACCCCCACAACCGGGTGTCCGAGGTGCAGCGCCGGCAGATGACCACGGTGCTGGCCGACAACGTCTTCAACGTCGCCATCGAAGGCAACTTCGACGACGCCCAGGCCATGGTCAAGGCCAGCTTCGCCGACCAGAGCTTCCTCGACGGGGCTCGGCTGGTGGCGGTGAATTCGATCAACTGGGCGCGGATCATGGCCCAGGTGGTCTACTACGTAGCCTCCGCCGTGGCGGTGGGTGCGCCCCAGCGTCAGGTCAGCTTCTGCGTGCCCTCGGCCAACTTCGGCAACGTCTTCGCCGGCTACGTGGCCTACCGCATGGGGCTGCCGGTGAAGCAGTTCATCGTCGCCACCAACGCCAACGACATCCTCCATCGCACCCTGGCCGACAACGACTTCTCCAAGCAGGAGCTGCTGGCCACCCTGGCGCCGTCCATGGACATCGTGGTGTCGTCCAACTTCGAGCGTCTGCTGTTCGAAGCCTACGACCGCGACGGCGGCGCCGTGGACGAGCTGCTCGGGCGCTTCCAGAACGAGCCGACGGTGCTGGCCGAAGCCCCGCTGGGCCGGCTGCGCGAGGTGTTCTCGAGCCACAGCGTGGATGACACCACCATCCTCGAGGTGATCCGCGAGGCCCACCACCGCACCCAGGAGATCCTCGATCCCCACACCGCTACCGGCTATCGTGCCGCCGAGCGCGAGCGCAGGGACGCCTCTACGCCGATGATCACCCTGGCCACCGCCCACCCGGCCAAGTTTGCCGAGGCGGTGGTCAAGGCCGGCTTCCCGGGTGTGCCGCTACCGCCACATATGGACGATCTGCTCGAGCGCGAGGAACGCTACGAGGTGCTGCCGGCTAGACTCGAAGCGGTACAGGCCTTCGTCGCCGAACATCGTCGTCGCTGAGGCCTTCGGGATGGGGCCGAGCGCCTTGCGGCGTTCGGCTCGGTGTTTTGCCAATTGGTTCTTATCCATCAGTTTTGCCAAGGGTGCCCGCTGCCGGGCATCCCGACAGGGAGACTTCCATGAAGCTGTGGGGACGCAACAACTCGGTCAACGTGAAGAAGCCCGCCTGGTGTGCCACTGAACTGGGGGTCGAGCTTGAGCGGGTCGATCTAGGGGGAGCCTTTGGCGGGCTCGATTCGCCGGAATTCCTGGCCAAGAATCCCAACGGTCTGATTCCCTGTCTCGAGGACGGCAACCTGGTGCTGTGGGAGTCCCACACCATCGTCCGCTATCTGGCCGACGTACACGGTGGCGGTCGACTCGCCACCGACTCTGCCGGCGCCAGGGCACGCTGTAGCATGTGGATGGACTGGGCACTGGGCAGTCTGGCGGGCCCCTACCGTGACCTGATCATGAACCTGGTGCGTGGCACCCCCGAGACCCGCGACGATGCAGCCGTCGAGCGGGCCCTGGCCGCCTTCGAGAAGAGCCTGCGTATCGCCGACGGTGCGCTGGCTCGCCAGCCCTGGCTGTCCGGCGAGGAATTCGGCATCGGTGATATTCCGCTGGGGGCCTACGTCTACCTGTGGTTCGCCCTGGATATCGAGCGCCCGAGCCTGCCGAACCTCGAGGCCTGGTACGAGAAGCTGACCCAGCGCAGTGCCTATCGTGAACACGTGATGCTGCCGATCAGTTGAGTCGATCCAGCCGCGTTGGACGCGCCGGTATCGCGTCGGCGCAGGTGGCGGTCAGCACGCCATCTGCGCCGACCTTCTCGGTCCCCGGCACCCTCCTGCGCCACCCTCGCTTCAACCTTCCAGAGAATCCGATGTCCCACTCTTCTCCGGCAAATGCCGGCTCGGGCAAGCATGTCGAGCCGCGCCCGCGTATCGAACCGCGTCCTCGCAACGAAAGGCTGTATCGGCAGGGACTCGAGGCCGGGCTGTCGGAGCTTCAGGCCCGGCTGCTGGCCGGACGCCTGCCCGACTACCAGGGCGAACTCGGCCCGCTGGTCGATCCGAGTCTGCGTCATCTGGTCCATCCCGAGCGTCTGGCCGATGCGCCGAGAGCGGCCGAGCGCATCGCTCAGGCGGTGGCCGAGGGCGAGCACATCGGCATCCTCACCGATTACGACGTGGACGGCATCACCTCCCACGTGGTGATCCGGCGCACCCTGAACGAACTGTTCGGGGTGCCAGAGTCACGTCTGCACAGTCTGATCGGTCACCGCATTCATGACGGCTATGGCATCAGTCTGCCGTTGGTGGAGCGCACCCTGAAGCTGACGCTGCGGCCCAGCCTGGTGATTACCGCCGACTGCGGGAGCAGCGACGAGGCGCGCATCGCCAGGCTCAAGGCGGCGGGAATCGACGTGGTGGTCAGCGATCACCACGCCCTGCCCCAGGAAGGGCCGCCGCCCTCGGCCTATGCCACGGTCAACCCGACCCGAGCCGACTGCGACTACCCGGACGCCACCATCGCCGGCTGCATGGTGGCCTGGCTGTTGATGTCGCTGACCCGCCAGGTACTGATCGAACAGGCGGTACTGTCGCCGTCCACGCCCAAGCTCTCGCCCTGGCTGTCCTACGTGGCGCTGGGCACCGTGGCCGATTGTGTGTCGCTGGGTGGCAGCGCCATCAACCGGGCGGTGGTGCGCCACGGTCTGGCGCTGATCAATCGCATGGGCGAGCCCTGCTGGCGGGTAATGGCGGAGCGCCTGGGTGCCGACAGCGTGCCCTTCAACGCCGAGACCCTGGGCTTCCAGATGGGGCCGAGAATCAACGCCCGTTCGCGTCTCGACGATCCCTACGCTGCGCTTCACTTCATGCTCGCCGGGGATGACGGGGTGGCGCGGCGTCACCTGGAGACCCTGGACGCCGACAACCAATCGCGCAAGGCCATCGAAGCCGACATGGTCGCCGAGGCCAGGCTGCTGGCCCGCCGGGCGCTGGACGCCGACGAGCCGGTGATCATCGTCTACCTGGAGAACGGCCATCCGGGGGTTCAGGGCATCGTCGCCTCGCGCCTGGTGCAGGCCTACGGGCGGCCGACCCTGGTGCTGACCCCCGCCGCCGAGGCCGGCATGCTGACCGGCTCCGGACGCTCGGTGGAGGCGCTGCACCTGCGCGATGCTCTGCAGCGCGCCCACGACCTTGCCCCCGAGGCGCTTACGCGTTTCGGCGGCCACCGGGGCGCCGCTGGCGTCGGCGTGGTACAGGAACGCCTCGACGACTTCCGACAGGCGCTGATCATCGCGGTCAGCGAACAGCTTGGCGATCTGGAACTGGTGCCCAGGCTCTACACCGACGGTGAACTCGGCGAGCATCAGCTAAGCCTCGAGACCCTGGCCGAGATCGAGGGCCTTGGCCCCTTCGGCCGCGAGTTCGAGGCGCCGCTGTTCGAGGGGCGCTTTCTGGTGGAGCGGCTCAAGCCGGTGGGTGACGGCAGTCACCTGACTCTGGAGCTGTCCTGTCGCGGACTGACCCTGAAGGCCATCTGGTTTCGCTGCCTGACCCCCGGCCAGTTGCCGGACTTCGACGTGGGCGCCACCCTGCACTGCGCCTACAAGCTCAATCGCAACCGCTTTCGCGGGCGTGAGTCGCTGCAGCTGATGGTGGAGCACGCAGAGCCCGTCGAATAAGCCGGTCGACTGAAGCGGTCGAACGAGGGTCCGTGATCCCGGCAAGCCTCGGTCTTCGTTGCCTGCGGAGGTCCTGGCGCTGCTGGCTTCAGGTTACCGTGAATTGTCCCATCATGCCGTTATCTTCGTGTTCGAGGATGTGGCAGTGATACATGAAGGGCGCACCCAGCGAAGGCTGGTTGAAATGGACCAGCAGTTCGACGGGCTCGCGCACCAGCACAGTGTCTTTCATGCCCTTGTCACGGATCTGCGGCGCAGAACCGTTGCGGCTGATGACCTGGAAATGCACGCCGTGTACATGGAAGGGGTGGGCCATCATTGCGCCGGTCACCTCCCATATTTCGCTATCACCCAGGTTGACCCGCTCATCGACTCTGTCCATGGAGAAGGCACGGTCATTGATGCCGAAGCTGGCCCTGCTCATTCGTGTTTCGTCCCTCCTCATGTTTCCCATGCCCATGCCCATGCCCATGCCCATGCCCATGCCCATGCCCATGCCCATCTCCATGCCCATGGTCAACTCGAAGCGACGTCTGCGCAGTGCCGTTGAGGGGATCCGGGGTTCAGGGGCGTGAAGCCGCTGTGGTACCTGAAGGGAACTGCTGCCGGTGCCTTGGGGAATGAACTCGATGACGGTCGTTTCGCTAGTCCCTGACATGGGCGTCATCATGCGCATCATCGACAGACTACTGTCTGGTCCGGTAGTCAGGGTCGCAGGGCGACCATTGGAGAAATCGACGAGAATTTCGGCTCGCTCTCCTGGAATGAGGCGTAGCGAGCGCAGCGCAACAGGCTTCTCGAGCAGACCTCCCTCCGAGGCAATCCAGTGAAAGATTCTGGCGTCGGAGAACGCTAGATCGAAAAACCTGGCGTTGGCACCATTGACCATCCTCAGACGCACCAGCCGGGGAGGAACCTTTGCTACTGGGTTGACAGTGCCGTTGACCAAGAGAGTGTCGCCACGTCGTCCATGCATCGTCGTCATCATGCCCTGTGGTAATACCAGGGTTCCCTGCTCGAACTGCTTATCCTGAAGTATCAGGGGAATGTCATCGACACCGTAATCCGAGGGCAGGCCCAGCGATTTTTCATGGTCGTCACTGACGATCAACATTCCTGCCAGGCCTGCGTAGACCTGTCTGGCGGTGCGCCCATGAGCGTGTGAGTGGTACCAGAGAGTGCATGCCCGCTGACGTATCGGTAGTACCGGTCGCCAGGTGGCTCCGGCGGGGATCGTCTGGTGAGGGCCGCCGTCCAGGTTGCCGGAGACCAGCAGCCCATGCCAGTGCACGGTGGTGTCTTCACCCAGGGTGTTGGTGATGGTGACCTCGGAATCGTCGCCCTGGTGGACCCGAAGCGTGGGACCTAGGTAGCTCCCGTTGTAGCCCAAGGTGATGCTTTCTCGGCCAGGGAAGAAATGGCGCGAGCCCTCCTGAACTTCCAGCGCAATCGACTGGTGACGGCTGCGGGCATCGATCAGTTCCGGGATGTAAAGCTCGTTGAGTTGCGGCAGTGAGTACAAGCGACCTGTGGCGTTGGCTGCCAGCACGGCACCACCCGATAGCAAGGAGCCCATCAGGAACGAGCGGCGTGTCATGAACATGCTTTTCTCCTTCACGGTAACCATCTTGTTGCGCTCACATCGACAGACTGTGGCCGAACAAGCGAGTCTTTTGACTCGTCAGGTGAGAGCAGATAGGTCAAGGCGACAAGACCGGGTTGCCTGGCCCTGGATCGCTGTGGCGCTGGTGGTGATGCCCCGGCAGCTGCCGGGGCCTTGCCCGTGAGGGCGTTCAGAGCGTCATGAATGGCCTGGCCTCACCATCGCGGAACTCGTAGACGTTCCACTCCTGCTGGCGAGGGCCTGGCATGCCTGGGGTGCCGGCAGGCATGCCGGCCAGACCGATGCCGGCTGTATCGGGGTGCTGTTCGAAGAGTCGATCCAGCGCCGCGAAGGGCACGTGCCCCTCGACCGCGTAGCCCCCCATTTCGATGGTATGACAGGCGCCGAGGCCAAACGGAATGCCGAGGCGTTGCTTGATGCTACCGATGTCTCGAGTCTCGACGATGGTCACGTCGACACCACGTTGTTCCAGCAGGCGCGCGTACTCGTCACAGCAGCCGCACTGTGGATTCTTGTACAAGGTGGCAGTGTCGGGCAGGTCCGCCATCGCGGGCGCCGCAGCCAGCAGGCTGGTGGCGAGGAAAAGCAGGGAGGCGTGACGGTGGCTCATGACTGTTTCTCCCGAGAGCGGTGAGTGGTGAGAAGGTACTTGCCGAGGGCGGAGATGCCGAGACCCAGCAGGATCAGCCAGGCGATCGGCATCACCCAACCGATCCAGCCCATCGAACCCATAAATGCGAAACATGTCGTGCTCATTGGTGTAACTCCTGACAGAAGAAGCGTGGCACCGAGGTAGGTGCTTTGTGGTGTACGGTGGTGAAATGACGCTTTTTGCTGTCAGGAACGGGGAGGGCGCCTCGGCGGCGCAATGATGTGACTGGTGCCAGCCGGGACGACGATGTCGATCAAGCCGGCTGGCGGTGTGTCGTGGATGATCGGCAACGGCGAGACGGCGGCACAGACGCTGCACTCCGGGTGTGTGTGGTCTGGAGTGTCGCTGTGGAGTGCGATACAGGGGCCCGCGCAGTCCTCCATGGCCACGTCGGTCGGTCCAGCAAGGCTCGCCAGCACTACCAGCATGATCGTGAGCACCATCGGTACCATGGCCAGGCGTTTGATGCAGTTGCCAAGCAGTGTTCGAGCCGTGGGGTTCATCAACTTGCCCTTCTGGAGATGATTAACCTCGCAAGCAGGCTTCCTATGGTCAGCCGCCGCGTACTTTCCACCGGAGTGGTTCCGGGTACGTCAATAGTTCGGCCAGATACCCGGGGTGGCGAGTTCCAGTAGATGCCCGTCGGGGTCGCGGAAGTACAGGCTCTCGCCGCCCTTGGGCCAGTGGGTACGACCCTCGATCTCGACCCCGTGGGCGTCGAGGCGCGTCTCCCAGGCACCGAGCTCCTCGCGGTCGATGGCCAGCGCCATATGCACCCAGCCGCGGCCATCGTGGGGCGGGATGGTGCCCATATCATCTGGCAGCACCACCGTCTCCAGGGTCTCGCCCTCGAGAAACAGCAGCAGCACCGAAGGACCGACCTGGTAGGCGGTGAAGCGATGGTCGGCGTTGAAGGGCTCAAGCCCCATCACCTCCTCGAAGAAGGCGCGCGCCCGCGCCATGTCGGCCACGTACAGGGCGGTTTCCAGCACCGACCTGAGGCGGGGGCAGGGGCTTGAATCTGGGTCACTCACGGAAGGCTTGCTCATGGGGCGCTCCTCGGCGTGGCGGTCTCTTCAGGATAGCCAGAACCACCACACAATCAGGCCGATCAATCCCAGTCCCGTCAGGGTCACCACGATGCTCATGACAGCACCTCCTGCGATGGCGGGGTGTCGGGGCGTGACGCTCGCGCGTTCTGGGGGCGCAGGCGCTTGAGTCGCAGCCGGTTGGCGTTGGCCACCACGGTGATCGACGAGGCCGACATGGCGGCGCCAGCGATCATCGGTGACAGCAGGGTGCCGGTGAGCGGGTAGAAAAGGCCGGCCGCGATGGGGATACACAGGGCGTTGTAGCCCAGTGCGCCCCACAGGTTCTGGCGGATATTGGCAAGGGTCGCCTGACTGATTTCGATGGCGGCGGCGACGCCGTGAAGCGATGAGCGCATCAGCGTCACCCCGGCGCTTTCGATGGCCACGTCGGTGCCCTGGCCGATGGCGAAGCCGACGTCGGCCCGGGCCAGGGCGGGGGCGTCGTTGATGCCGTCACCCACCATGCCGACGACTTCGCCCTCGGCCTGAAGGCGCTCGATCTCGGCGTGCTTGTCCTCCGGCGACAGCTCGGCGTGGACCTCATCGATGCCGACCTCTTTCCCAATCGCGCGGGCGGTGGCGGCGTTGTCGCCGGTCAGCATCACCACCTTTAGTCCGTCGGCCTGCAGCCGCGCCACAGCGTCACGGCTGTCCTCGCGCAGCGGGTCCTCGATGGCGAAGCCCGCCGCCAAGACGCCATCCAGTGACAGATAGACCAGGGTGCGGGCCTGGGCCTGCCAGCCCTCGAGATCGTGGTCAGCAAGCTCGATCCCTTCCTCCTGCATCATCGCCGCGTTGCCGATGGCCAGGCGTCGTCCCTCGGCGTCCCGGGCACGCACGCCGCGTCCGGTCAGGCTTTCGAAGGCCTCGATGGTGCTGTTGGTTAAAGAAGAAGCGCTATCGGCGCTGTTGCCAAGTTCGTCGCTGGCGTGCGTGTCGGCATCGTCAGGGGCATGAGCATGGCCATGGTCGTGTGCATAGCGGCCCAGGGCCTCGGCCAGGGGGTGTTCGGAACGGGCCTCGATGGCCGCGACCAGACCCAGCAGCCGGGTGCGGTCGTCGCTGGCTTCGCCAGCGAACCAGCGGCAGTCGGTGACCCTGGGGCGACCTTCGGTCAGGGTGCCGGTCTTGTCCACCACCAGGGTGGTCAGTCGACTGGCGGTCTGCAGCGCTTCGCCGGAGCGTATCAGCACGCCGTGCTCGGCGGCCTTGCCCACCCCGATCATGGTCGACAACGGGGTAGCCAGACCCAGTGCGCAGGGGCAGGCGATGATCAGTACCGTGGTGGCGGTGACCAGCATATGGATGACCCGCGGCTCGGGGCCGAAGTGGTACCAGGCCAGGGCGGTGAGCACGGCGATGATCATCACGCTGGGCACGAACACCGCCGAGACGCGATCGGCCAGGTTGCCGATGGGTGGCTTGGAGCCCTGGGCGTTGGCCACCTGTTCGGTGATACGCCCCAGTCGGGTATCGGCACCGACGCGGGTCGCGCGGAACACCAAGGACCCCCGGCCGTTGACCGTGCCGGCGCTGACCTCGTCGCCCGGGCCTCGGGCCACCGGCGCGGGCTCACCCGAGAGCATCGATTCGTCGATATGGCTGTCGCCTTCGACCACCTCACCGTCCACGGGCAGGCGCTCGCCGGGCCGCACCCGGATCAGATCGCCCTGGCGAACCTCGTCGATGGGCAGGTCCAGCTCGCCCTCTTCACGTACCACTCGGGCGCTCTGGCTCTGCAGGTCGAGCAGGCGATGCAGGGCGTCCGAGGTCCTGCCCTGGGCACGCAGTTCCAGCGCCTTGCCCAGCAACACCAGGCCGATGATCATGCTCGAGGCCTCGAAGTAGAGCCCTCGGGCGGCCTGTGGCAGCCAAGGGGCAGCCACCACCACCGCCATGGAGTAGAGCCAGGCGGTGCCGGTGCCCAGTGCGATCAGGGTATCCATGTTGGCCTGGTGGTGACGCAGCGCTTTCCAGGCGCCGACGAAGAAGGCGCGTCCCGGGAACGCCAGCACGGCCAGCGTCGCCAGGCCCACCAGTCCCCAGCCAAGGCGGGCAAGACCCGTCGGCTCAGGGTGATGGATCAGCATCATCACCATCAGCGGAACCGCCAGCGCCAGCGAGGACAGGCTGCCCTTGAGCTTGCGTCGGTATTCGCGCTGGTTGCGTTCGGCACGCTGGCGTTCGGCCTGGCGCAGGTCGACGATGGGTTCGGCGCCGTAGCCCACGGATTCCACCGCTTGAACCAGCGCCTCGGCGTCGACGTCGCCGTGGATCCGCGCGGTATGGGAGGCGAAGTTGACCTCGGCGCGCTCGACCCCTGAGGTGGCGGCCAGCGCCTTTTGCACACTGGCCACGCAGCCGGCGCAGGTCATGCCCTGGATCGCCAGACGCTGCGAAGGCGCTGAGGGCGCTTCTTGCAGCGACGCTGAGGTCTCTCTATGCGGCGACGCTGAGGACGCTTCCTGAGGCGATGGCGCCTCGGCGGGCGCTAGCGGCGTGGTCGTGCTGTCGCTGGCTATCTGCTCATCGGTGGCACTCGCCTCGGTGGGGTAGCCGGCTTGCGACAGCAGGGCGGCTAATTCGTCGGCGCCGAGGCATGAGGCAACCGACAGCGTGCCGCTCCCGGGGTCGCCTTCGACCTGGGCTTCGGCGTCGTGCTCCTGGATGGCCCGGCGCATGCGCCCGACGCAGCCCTGGCAGGACATTCCGGTCACCTGAAATTGGTGCTCCTCGAGGCGATTCATGACGACTCCCGCTGTCTGGCCGTGGCGGATTGTGGTACGGACGCCGTCGGCACGCTTTCGATCAGACGGCACAGGCTGTGTCCGTCCGGCACGCCGTCGGGCAGGTGTTGCCAGCTCTGCATGGCGTCTTCCATGCGCGCTGCCAGGGCCTCGAGCTCGGCGATGCGCCTGCGGATCTGCGGCAGCCGTTCGGCCAGCAGGTCGCGCACCATGGGGCAGGGCGAATCCCCCTGATCGGCATGGGACAGGATGTCGCGAATCTCGGCCAGGCTGAATCCCAGGGTTCGGGCGCGCTGGATAAAGTCCAGACGCTCGCGATCGCGGTCGCCATAGAGGTGATAGCCGTTGTCAGGGTCTCGATCGGGCGCCAGCAGGCCCTCGCGGGTGTAGTGGCGCACCGTCTCGGCGGTCACGCCGGTGATTCTTGCCAGTTCACTGACCTTCATGTGCACTCCTCGGCGCCCATCGGCGCTGCGCATGGGAGAACGATGGGGATAGTGTAAAACCTGTGTGTTGCACAAAGGTCAAGGGCGCCTGAAGTATGCAGGAAGCGTTTTGTTTAGCTTGTCTAAGTCTTTGAAATGACTGAATTGGCAAATGTTCTTTGACCAAAGTATGAGTAATTTGGCCATTAAAACGAACGTTTGGCCTTGAACTCTTTGGCGCCTTCGCAAACACTGCGAGCAGGCCCGTCGACAGGGCCAAGCAATTCAGGTCAAACAAATTACAAAGAGTGCTCGAAAGGAACTGCGCCCGGACAAGTGTGCGGACGCAACTGCACAATAACCACTACGCCATAACAAGTACGCCGACACGCTTGCTGATAATAAGGACGCCGACATGATGCACAACAACTTCAAGCCTTTGACCCTGGCGGTTGCCGTGGCCACCGCTGCTCTTTCCGGCCAGGCGATGGCCGGCGCCTTTCAGCTCAACGAGCAGGGTGTAAGTGGCCAGGGCACCTCCAACGCGGGCCGTGCCTCCACCGTGACCGACGCCACCATCGTGTTCGGCAACCCGGCCGGCATGTCGTTTCTCGATCGTGCCCAGGTCACCGCCGGTACCGCCTTCCTGACCGTGGACACCGACATCAAGAATGCCGACGGCAGCGCCACGGGCTCCAACGAAGGCGATATGGTGCCGGACACCTTTATTCCCTTCGGCTTCTACGTCCAGCCGATCAACGACAACCTGCACTTTGGCCTCGGTGTCTACGCGCCCTTCGGTCTGATCACCGACTACGAAGGCCAGTTCCAGGGCCGTTTCTTCGGCGATCGCAGCAAGGTCGAGGTGGTCACCGTTCAGCCGACCATCTCGGTGAAGTTCAGCGAGCAGTTCTCGGCCGGCTTTGGCCTGACCTACAACCAGATCGATGGTGAGCTGACTGCCAATACTCAGGGAGGCCCGGTGGGCTTCTTTGACCAAACCGGTGCCTTCACTCCTACCGGAGTCGCAGGCGAAGGGGATGTGGACATCGAGGGTGACGATAACGCCTGGGGCTTTACCTTCGGCGCCATGTACAAGCCCTGGGAGCACACCACCTTCGGTTTCGCCTACCACTCTGAGGTGGAGTATGACCTCGAAGGCAAGGCGCGCTTTACCAATGTACGTGGACAGGGTGACCCGACGGTCGTTGCTGGTATCGGCCCCGTAGTCCCTGTAGGCACTGCGAGCCAGCAAGTCGACGCCGATCTGTCGATCACCCTGCCCGAGGTGTGGGACTTCTCGGTAACCCACGAGCTCAATGATCGCTGGACGGTGATGGCCGGCGCCGCCATGACCAACTGGAGCGAGTTCGATGAGCTGCGTGTCGAGAACGATGTTCGCGAGATCGTCGAGGCCCAGAACTATGAGGACAGCTGGCAGTACTCCATCGGTACCGCCTATCAGCTCAACCCCCAGTGGGTGCTGCGTACTGGCCTCGCCTACGACGAGACCCCGATCAAGGACGAGTACCGCAGCGTGCGTGTGCCGTCTGATGATCGCATCATCTTCTCGCTGGGTGCCGGCTGGACCCCGACCCCGGATCTGACCGTGGACGTGGCCTACTCCTATATCCACGAATCCGACGCCGAGCTGTCCCAGGAAGAGGAAAATCGCGGCACCTACGAGGCGGACTTCGAAAACACCGCCCAGGCCTTCGGTGCCCAGCTGACCTATCGCTTCTGACCTATCGCTTCTGACCGGCCACCACCTCGGTCCAGGCGACCGATATTGGCTTCCGCTAGAACATAGTCAGACCCTGCGCAGCGCCCCCTCCCAGGAGGGGGCGCTGTCGTTCGTGGAAGCCAGCCATGCCAAGAGAAGATATCAGCGTTGCAAGTGGAGGCCTTTCTGGAAGGGCAGGGGGTAACAACAGCGATGCTTCACCGTCAGGGTGATAGCACGCGAATCGGCGAAGTCCACTATTGTCGAACATCCCGTTGCATCGGTTTGCCGGTTTTCTGATCGCTAAACGCTGTCTGGACGTATCCCGGTTGGTTAACATTGCGAATCAATCGTATTTGGTCAATACAACAACCTGGTGCTCCGGATGTCCCTTCGCTTGATGATTCGCTGGTCTGTTCTGCCCCTGGGGGCGGCTTCCCTGTCTGTTCAGGCGCAACAGGATCTCGCCCTGGACAATATCGTCGTTACCGCTGCGGGCTATGAGCAGACGCAGACCGAGGCACCGGCTTCGATCAGCGTGGTGACCCGGGAATCGCTTGAAAAACGTGCCTACCGGGACATCACCGATGCGCTACAGGATGTGCCCGGCGTCGTGGTGACCGGCGGTGGCGATGGCGAAGACGTCAGCCTGCGTGGCATGCCGGCGCAGTACACCCTGTGGCTGGTAGACGGTCGCCGGCAGACTTCGCGGGAATCCCAGCCGAGCGGCGGGGGCGGCTTCCAGAAGGACTGGCTGCCACCGTTGAGCGCCATCGAGCGTATCGAGGTTATCCGCGGCCCCATGTCGACCCTGTACGGGTCCGATGCCATCGGTGGAGTCATCAACATCATCACCCGCAAGGTCGCGGAGGATTGGGTCACCCAACTGCGTACCGAGGCGACGATTCAGGAAGACAGTGACTCCGGCAACGAATTCAACAATCAGCTGTATGTGTCCGGTCCGCTGGCCGACGACGTCCTCGGGTTGCAGCTGACCGGTCAGTACCAGCATCGCCAGGAGGACAAGATCGAGCGCGGCTATGCCAAGCGCGAGTTTTCCAACCTGGCCGCGCGGCTGTCGCTGGAGGCCACGCCCGATCACTCACTTTCGCTTGATGTCAGTCGACGAGAGCAGGATCGCACCAGTCGTGCCGGATTCTCGCTGCCCGAGCGTTCGAGCGACGCCGAGACCGAAAATCGACACAAGACCGTTGCGCTGTCCCACCAGGGCAACTGGGGGTTGCTGACCTCGGATTCCTACGTGCAGCTGGAGGAAACCGACAACGTCGGTCGCGATATCGAGATTCACAATACGGTGGCGGATTCACGCTGGGTACTGCCGCTGGGCGACCACTTCGTGACCTTCGGCGGCACCTGGGAGGACGAGAAACTCGAGGACACCACCACCAACGCCCTGGCAGGCACCGACGAGATCACCGTCTACCAGTACGCGCTGTTTCTCGAAGACGAATGGTATCTGACCGACAGCTTCTCGTTGACCGCCGGGCTGCGCATGGACGATCACGAGTTCTTCGGCGACCACTACAGCCCAAGACTCTACGGTGTCTGGAGCCTGCTGCCCGACTGGACCCTGAAGGGCGGTATGTCCACCGGGTTCCGCGCGCCCAACCTGCGCGAGCTGTCAGGCGACTGGGTCCAGGAGAGCCGGGGCGGCGATATCTACGGCAACCCGGATCTGGACGCGGAAGAGTCCCGTAGCTACGAGATGGGGCTGGTCCATGACGGCGCCAACGGCCTTCAGGCCAGCCTGACGCTGTTCTACAACGACTTCGATGACAAGATCTCCACCATCGCCTGTGGCGATCGCGACTGCGGTGATGCGGCGGCCGGCGACCCGGACGCCCGCACCAACGTCAATATCGATGACGCCATCACCAAGGGCATCGAGGCTGGTGTCCAGATGCCGATCGGCGAACGCTGGCAGGCCCAGGCCTCCTACACCTACACCGATTCCGAACAGAAGAGCGGTGACAACGAGGGTCAGCCGCTGACCCAGGTGCCTCGCCACCTGTTCAATACCACCGTCAACTGGCAGGCCACCGAGGCCCTCGTTCCCTGGCTGCGCTTTACCTTCCGCGGCGAAGAAAGCCAGCCGGTGAACCTCTCAAGCAACAGCAGCACCTCCATCCGGGCCCCATCCTACGCTACCTGGGACGCGGGGCTCAGCTGGCAGGCGACACGACAGATCCGTGTGCTTTCCGGCATCTACAATCTGACCGACAAGGACATCGAGTTCGATAACTTCGGTCATGTGGACGATGGACGGCGCTACTGGGTCGGGCTCGACCTGGAGTTCTAAAGCGCGCAGCGATCCACCTAAACGAACAGCAGCGAACAGGAAGGACCATGAAAGCGATGATCGCAGGGGCCGTGGTAAGCCTCACCCTGAGTCAGACCGCCCTGGCGGTGGATGAACCTCCCCAGCAGCTGCCCGAGCAGCTGGCCGAGCAGCTGGCTGAGCGGGGCCTGGCGGCCGGACAGGCCTTCCCCGGGCTGTCCAGCCTGTGTGACCTGTCGGCCAGGCTCAAGGTGGCGGGCCAGCGTCCGAAAGGCGAGGCGGCAGAGCGGGAGCGTCGTGAGTCCAGTCGCGATGACCGGCGCCAGCGCGGCCCGGCCGAGCCGATGCCGACCCAGGTATTCGACAATCTCTACTACGTCGGCACGCCCGGCGTCGCCAGCTGGGCGCTGACCACCAACGAGGGGATCATTCTGATCGATGCCCTCAACAACAACGAGGAAGCGCAGAAGTTTATCGAGCAGGGGCTGGTGGATCTGGGCCTGGATCCCGAGGACATCACCTATCTGGTGGTGACCCACGCCCACGGTGATCACTACGGTGGTCAGCAGTACCTGGTCGACAACTACGGAGCCCAGGTGGTCATGAGCGATGCGGACTGGACCGCCCTCGAACAGCCGGAGCTGGCCATCGACAATCCCCGCTGGGGCGAGCCTCCAGTGCGCGATATCACCATCGCCGACGGCGACACCCTGACTCTTGGCGATACCGCCCTCGAGGCCTACGTGACCCCCGGCCATACCCTCGGCACGCTGTCGCTGGTGATTCCGCTGAAGGATGGCGACAGTACCCATCGGGCGGTGCTGTGGGGCGGTACCGGTTTCAACTTCGGGCCGGACGAGGCCCGCTTGCGGGAGTACTCGGCCTCCGCCTCACGAATGAAGACGATCTCTGAACAGCAGGGCGTGGACGTCTTCCTGTCCAACCATCCCACCCGCGACAACACCCTGGCGCGGATCGAGGCGTTGGAGCAGCGGCAAGCCGGCGATCCCCATCCCTTCGTCAGCGACCAGGCGCTGGGTGCCCTGGACCTCTTGATGAGCTGTTCGCTGGCCCAGGCCGAGCGTGTCTACGCAGGCGAGCATCCGACAGAGTAGAGACGTTCATACGAGCCAAAGCAGCGGCCGCTGCCTTCGCACAACAGGCGCTGCTCAAGCAGCGCCTGTTACGTTACGTAGGTAGAGCTCGTAGATCGCTTGGCCTAGGCCACCTGATCGAGCATGGCGGCGGCCAGCAGCTTGCGGGTGTATTCGGTCTTCGGCGCGGCGAACAGCGCCTCGGCGCTGCCCTGTTCCACTATCTCTCCGTCCTTCATCACCAGCACGGTGTCGGCCAGTGCTCGCACCACCGCCAGGTCGTGGCTGATGAACAGGTAGGTCAGGCCGTGTTTCTGTTGCAGGTCACGCAGCAGGTCGATGACGGTGACCTGCACCGAGCGGTCCAACGCTGAGGTGGGTTCGTCGAGCAGCAGGAACTCCGGCTTGAGCACCAGCGCCCGGGCGATGGCGATCCGCTGGCGCTGGCCGCCGGAGAACTCGTGGGGGTAGCGATTGCGCATCGAAGGATCCAGCGACACCTCCTTGAGCGCCGCCATCACCTGGGCCTCGCGCTCGGCGCGGGACAGGTGCGGGGCGTGGACCTTGAGCCCTTCGCCGATGATGTCGCCAACGGTCAGCCGCGGCGACAGCGAGCCGTAGGGGTCCTGGAACACCACCTGCAGCTTCGAGCGGATCGGCCGCATGGCGGTCTTGTCCAGCACGTCGAGGCGGGTGTCGTGGAAGCGGATCTCGCCCTGGCTCTTGAGCAGCCTCAGCAGGGCGCGGCCCAGGGTCGACTTGCCGGAGCCCGATTCGCCGACGATGCCCACCGTCTGGCCGCGACGGATGCTGACGTCGATGCCACGCACCGCCTCGAAGTACTCGCTGGGACCGAACAGGCGCTTCTTGAGGGCGAAGCGTACGCGCATGTCCTTGGCCTCGAGCACCATGGGCTCGCTGTCGGCCACCGGCGCCTTGCGCCCGCGTGGCTCGGCGTCGATCAGCATGCGGGTGTACTCGTGGCGCGGGTTGGCGAAGACCTCCCGGGTCTCACCCTGCTCGACCAGCTCGCCGTGGCGCATCACGCAGACCCGGTCGGCGAAGTGCTTGACGATGGTCAGGTCGTGAGTAATGAACAGGATCGCCATGCCGTAGCGGCGTTGCAGGTCCTTGAGCAGCTCGAGGATCTGGGCCTGGACGGTGACGTCCAGCGCGGTGGTGGGCTCGTCGGCGATCAGCATCTCCGGCTCGCCGGCCAGGGCCATCGCGATCATCACCCGCTGGCGCTGGCCGCCGGACAGCTCGTGGGGGTAGCTCGACACCCGCCTTGCCGGTTCGGGGATGCCGACCTGCTCGAGCAGGTCGATGGCCTTGGCGGTGGCGGCGCGCCCCTTGAGGCTCTGGTGGCGGTCGAGCACCTCCTTGATCTGGTCGCCGATGCCGTGCAGCGGATTGAGCGAGGTCATCGGCTCCTGGAAGATCATGGCGATATTGCCACCGCGAATCCGGCGCATGCGCTTGGCGGTGGCACCCAGCAGTTCCTCGCCCTTGAAGCGGATGACGCCCTCGGCCCGGGCGAGCTCCGGCAGCAGGCGCATGGCGGCGGTGGAGGTCACCGACTTGCCGGAGCCGGATTCGCCCACCAGCGCCAGGGTCTCGCCGGGATTGATGGCAAAGCTGACGTCCCTGACCGCCTGGACGGTGCCGTGGGGCAGCTCGAAGCTGACGCTGAGCCCCTCGATCTCGAGCAGCGCCTCGCGGGCGGGACGACGGGGGTTCTTGGGTTGTGTGTCGGTCATGGTCGCGTCTCCGTCGTCGATCAGCGGGTCTTGGGGTCCAGGGCGTCTCTTAGGCCGTCGCCGAGGAAGTTCAGGCAGAACAGCGTCAGCGCCAGGAACACCGAGGGCACCAGCAGCATCCAGGGCGAGGTCTGCATCATGTCGGCACCCTCGGAGATCAGCACGCCCCAGCTGGTCAGCGGCTCCTGCACGCCGAGGCCGAGGAACGACAGGAAGCTCTCGAGCAGGATGACCTTGGGCACCGTCAGGGTGACGTAGACGATCACCGGGCCGATGGCGTTGGGGATCAGGTGGCGGGTGACGATCTTGCCGTCCTTGACGCCGAGGGCGTGGGCCGCCTCGACGAACTCCCGCTGCTTGAGCGCCAGGGTCTGGCCGCGCACGATACGCGCCATGTCGAGCCACTCCACCGCGCCGATGGCGGCGTAGATCAGGAAGATGTTGCGGCCGAACACCACCATCAGCAGGATCACCAGGAACATGAACGGCAGCGAGTACATGATGTCGACGAAGCGCATCATCAGGTTGTCGACGCGCCCGCCGACATAGCCGGACACGGCGCCGTAGAGCACCCCGATGATCAGGCTGACGAAGGTCGCCACCAGCGCCACCGACAGCGACACCTGGCCCCCATAGAGGGTGCGGGTCAGCAGGTCGCGGCCGTTGGCGTCGGTGCCGAGCCAGTGGCCGCCTTCCAGGGTCGGGCCCACGTCGAAGGCGTTCCAGTCGACGTCGGCCAGCCCCCAGGGGGTCAGCCAGGGACCGATAAAGCAGGCCAGGGTCATCAGGCCGAGCAGCCACAGGCTGGCCATGGCCGCGCGGTTCTGGCTCAGCCGGCGCCAGGCGTCGCGGCCGAGGCTGTCGCCGACGGGGGCGGCGGTCGGGGCGAGGGAATCGGTACTCATGGCGTCGCCTCAGTCGTCATAGCGGATTTGGGGATCAAGGGCCGAGTAGATCAGGTCCACGATCAGGTTCATCAACACGATCAGGGCGCCGTAGAACACCACCGTGCCCATCACCAGGGTGTAGTCGCGGTTGAGCGCGCCCTGGACGAAGTAGCGGCCGATGCCGGGGATGCCGAAGATCTGCTCGATCACCACGGAGCCGGTGATGATGCCGGCGATGGCCGGGCCCAGGTAGGAGGTCACCGGCAGCAGGGCGGGGCGCAGGGCGTGGCGCCAGACCACCTCGGCCTCGGTCAGTCCCTTGGCTCGGGCGGTGCGAATATAGTGGCTGCCCATCACCTCGATCATGCTGGCGCGCATCATCCGCGCGATGTAGGCGATCTGCTGGATCGATAGCGCGATCACCGGCAGGATCAGGTTGGGCAGGGCGCCGTCGTTCCAGCCCCCCGCCGGCAGCCAGCCGAGCAGCACCCCGAACACCAGCGCCAGCACCGGCGCCACCACGAAGTTGGGCACCGCGATGCCGGCCAGCGCCGTGCCCATCACCGTGTAGTCCACGGCGGTATTGCGCTTGAGTGCGGCGATGATGCCCAGCGGCAGGCCGATCGCCAGCGCCAGCAGGATCGCCAGGCCGCCGATCTGCAGGCTTACCGGGAAGCCCTGCATGATCAGCTCGGTGACGGTGAAGTCCTTGTACTTGAACGAGGGCCCGAAGTCGCCCTGGACCAGGTTGCCCAGGTAGCGGAAGTACTGCTGCCACAGCGGTTCGTCCAGGTGGTAGGCGGCCATCAGGTTGGCCTCGATCTCCGGCGGCAGGGCGCGCTCGCCGTCGAAGGGCCCGCCGGGGGCGATGCGCATCAGAAAGAAGGCGATGGTGATGACGATCAGCATCGTCGGTATGGCCTGGGCCAGGCGTTTCAAGGTGTAGCTCAGCATGGCGCCGTTCCTCGGTTGACATGGAGGGCGGGCCATCCCTGGCCGCGCCCGCGATGGGGTTGGAGCGGGTGATCGTCAGGGCGCGTCGGCGTCCACGGACACGTAGCGCAGCGGATGCACGTCGAGCGTCGTGGGCTGCCAGCCCTTGACGTCCGGCGAGACCAGGTTGACGACCACGTAGTCGTAGATCGGCAGCATCACGTCGGCTTCCAGCAGGCGCTGCTCGGCCTCGCTCATCAGCGCGGCGCGTCGGTCCGCGTCGAGCTCATGGGTGCTGGCCTCGACCAGGGCGTCGTACTCGGGGTCCGCGTAGCCGGTGCTGGCCGCCGCCGAGCCTCCCGCGGCGTAGGCGTTGAGGAAGTCGTAGGGGTCGTTGACCGTGGCCACGAAGCCGTAGCGGGCGATCTCGAAGTCGCCCTGGCGCAGGCCGGCGAAGTGCACCGCCGCCTCGCGGTTGACCAGCTCGATCTCCACCCCCAGCGGGCGCCACATGGCGGCGATGGCCACGGCGATCTTCTTGTGGTCTTCCAGGGTGTTGTAGGACAGCTCAAGTTCAAGCGGTCGATCCGGCCCGTAGCCGGCCTGATCCAGCAGCTCCCGGGCCCTGGCCCGGCGGCTGTCCATGTCCTGATCATGGAAGTCGAGGCTTGCCGAGGTAGGCGAGGCGATGGTGCGGGGCACAAACCAGTAGGACGGCGTCTGGCCCATGCCCAGCAGGCGCTCGGTGATCACCTCGCGGTCGAGCGCCAGGTTCAGCGCCTCGCGCACCCGCTCATCGCTGAGCGGCGTGCCTTCACGCAGGTTGAGCATATAGAAGTAGCTGCCGATCAGCGGCCCGACGCGCAGCGACTCGCCCAGGTTCTCCTGGGCCCACTCGAAGCGCGCGGAAGGCACCGCACCGTAGGCGATGTCGAGCTCGCCTGAGCGAAAACGGTTCATCAGCGCCGAGGTGTCCTCGATGGCGTGGAAGTCGACACCCTCCAGTGCCACCTCATCGACGGCGTAGTAGCGAGGGTTGCGCGCCACCTCGACCTTGTCCTGGGGCTTCCAGTCGGTGAGCACGAAGGGTCCACTGGCCACCAGGGTGCCTGGCCGGGTCCAGTCCTCGACGTCGCTGGTGAGCAGGTGGCGGGGCAGAGGTGCGGCCTCGGTCATTGCCATGGCCTGAAGAAAGTAGGCGGTGGGCTCGGACAGCCGGATTTCCAGGGTGTGGGAATCCAGAGCGGTGACGCCGAGGCTCTCGGGTTCGGCCGCGCCGGTGTTGATCGCCCGGGCGTTGATGATGGGGTAGTAGAGATTGGCGTTGTGGTTGGCGGTGGCCGGCGTCACCAGGCGTCGCAGGGCGAAGACGGCGTCGTCGGCGGTGATTGGCTCGCCGTCGGACCACTGCGCCTCGCGCAGCCGGAAGGTGATGACCCGACCGTCGTCGGACAGCTCCCAGGATTCGGCCAGGCCCGGCACCAGCGCGCCGTCGGGGCCGTAGTTGATCAGACGATCGAACAGTTGGCGGGTGATCCGGCTCTCCCAGTTGCCGTTGACCTTCTGCGGATCCAGGGTGCTGGGTTCGGCGCCGTTGCCGACCTGCAGGGTGGCGGCCTGGGCGTCGGCAGCGGGCAGACAGAGTCCGAGGCTTGTCGTTGCCATCAGGCCGGCAAGTGCCAGCGGACGAAAGGCGTCCATGGAGACCATAGTGAAGTCCTTGTGGGGTAGGCAGAGCATCGGTAGGGGACTCGCCTCCTGGTGGAGGCGAGTCCTTGAAGCGAGTCCTTGAAGATAGCCCAGCGCTGCTGTTTACAAGTCCCAGCGCTGCTATCTACAAACCCAGCGCTGCTACTCGTCGAAGGAGATCCAGCGAGACGGGTGATCGTCCTCGATATTGTCTTCCCAGCCGCTGATCTTCGGGTTCACCAGGTTGCGCGAGACGTAGTAGAGCATCGGGATCAGGGCGTCGTCGTCCATGGCCAGGGCCTCGGCGCTTTCCATGACGGCCTTGCGTTCATCCAGGTCCAGGGTGGCGGCGGCCTGGTCGTAGAGGGCGTCGAACTCCTCGTTGGCGTAGGCCCCGTAGTTGTTGCCGACGCCGGAACGCAGCAGCGCCAGAAAGTTCTCGGCGTCGTTGTAGTCGGCGATCCAGCCGGCCCGGGCCACATCGAAGTCTCCCTCGGCGATGGTCTGGTAGTGCACCGTGGCCTCGGCATTGACTAGCTCCACCTCGACACCCAGCGGGCGCCACATGGACGACACCGCCACCGCGATCTTCTTGTGCTCGTCGGTGGTGTTGTAGCGCAGGCGCAGTTCGAGCGGTGACTCCTGGCTGTAGCCGGCCTCTTCCAGCAATTGCTTGGCGCGGGCCATGCGGGCGTTCATGTCATCGGTGATGTCATTGCCGTCGGCGTCTTCGAAGCTGGTGTTCTGCACCTGGTAGTGATCGATGCCGTCAGGCACGAAGGACAGCGATTTCTGGAAGGTGCCGCCCATGATCTGCTGAGCGATGACGTCGCGGCGCACCGCCATGTTGAGCGCCTCGCGCACCCTGGGGTCGGCGGTGGGATGACCGTCGCGGTGGTTGAACACGTAGTAGTAGCTGCCGAGGTAGGTGGCCATGTGGGTGGCCTCGGGGATCTCTTCCTTCAACAGCGGGTACATGCTCGAGGAGTACTCGGTCATGATGTCCAGCTCGCCCGCGCGAAAGCGCGAGACGCCGGCGTTGCGATCCTCGATGGTGTGGTAGCGCACGCCGTCCAGCGCCACCTGGTCGGCCTCGTAGTACTCGGGATTCTTGACCACGGTGATGCGCGACTGGGAGATCCACTCGGTGGGGGTGAAGGCACCGTTGGTAACGATATTGTCGAGATCCACGTAGTCCCGGCCGTACTCCTCGAAGGTGTGCTGTGGCTGGGGGTAGCCGGTGTAGTGGGTCAGCAGCTGCAGGAAGTAGGGCGTCGGTTGAGTCAGCTGGACCACGAAGGTGCGGCCTTCGTCGCGGCTTTCCACGCCAAGCTCCTCCAGGGGCAGCTCGCCGGTGTTGACCTCCCTGGCGTTGACCACCGGATAGAGCATATAGGCGTACTTGGAGGCGTTGGCCGGGTCCAGCAGGTGGCGCCAGCCGAACACGAAGTCCTCGGCGGTGACAGGCTCGCCGTCGGACCAGCGGGCATCCTCGCGCAGGCTGAAGGTGTAGGTCTTGCCGTCCTCGGAGACCTCCCAGTCGGTGGCCATGCCGGGCAGGATCTCGCCGTCCGGGGCGTTCTTGACCAGGCCCTCGTAAACGTCCATCAGGATCTGGGACTCCCACACGCCGCCAGAGATCTGGGAGGTGTCGAAGGAGGCGAGTTCGCCGGTGACGCCAAGATCGAGGGTCTCGGCCATGGCCGGTGCGCTGATGGCGGCCGCCAGCGAGGACAGGGTCAGGCCGGAGGCCAGCGCCAGGCGGCGGGCCCAGCGAGCACGGTTCGCGATCATGTCAGTTCCTTGTTCGTGTTGGCATTGTTGTCGCGGGCCGGGCCGTTGGCAGCGCGGTTCGCTGCGACCACGGCCATTGTGGGAAGGCCGCACAAGGCGTGCGACACCGGCTAAGCCCGCTTAGTCGATATCGACCATCGCGCCGTGGCTCCGGTGCTGTCCAGACGAAAATTTTCATGACGTCTTGCGTTTCGTCGATAGCCCCGTGGGAGCCCTTGTGGCAAGGGGGCTCGATGGCAGGAGCAGGATGACGGGGTTAGACGTTTTGGCTACAATGCATCCCCTTTATCGCGGCCTGGCCGACGATCATCGCAACTGGCCCATCGCCACCGGCGCATCGCGAGCGCACGCCGGCACCCGGCGAGGGACGACAAAAGGCGAACTTCATGTTGGAAACCAACCCGATTCACAACCTCATCAAGGACCTGTCTGAGCGGACAGACGTCCTGAGGGGGTATCTTTGACTATGCCGAAAAGAAAGATCGGCTAGAGGAAGTCACCCGCGAGCTTGAGGACCCGGCGGTCTGGAACGACCCGGACTACGCCCAGAAGCTCGGCAAGGAACGTGCCTCGCTGGAACTGGTGGTCGCCACCATCGACGAGCTGGACCAGGGCCTCGGCGACAGCCGGGACCTGCTGGAGCTGGCCGAGATGGAAGACGATGAGGCCACCGTGGCCGAGGTCGAGAAGGAACTGGCCTCGATGCAGGCCAACCTCGAGAAGCTCGAGTTCCGGCGCATGTTCTCCGGCGAGATGGACGAGAACAGCGCCTATCTCGACATCCAGGCGGGCTCCGGCGGCACCGAGGCCCAGGACTGGGCCAACATGCTGCTGCGCATGTATCTGCGCTGGGCCGAGTCCCACGGTTTCAAGGCCGAGATCATCGAGCTGTCGGCCGGTGAAGTGGCCGGGATCAAGTCGGCCACGGTGCACGTCCAGGGCGAGTACGCCTTCGGCTGGCTGCGCACCGAGACCGGGGTGCATCGTCTGGTGCGCAAGAGTCCGTTCGACTCCGGCGGCCGCCGCCACACCTCCTTTGCCTCGGTGTTCCTGTCGCCGGAGATCGACGACAGCTTCGAGGTCGAGATCAATCCGGCGGATCTGCGCGTCGACACCTACCGCTCCAGCGGCGCCGGTGGTCAGCACGTCAACACCACCGACTCGGCGGTGCGGATCACCCACGAGCCGTCCGGCGTGGTGGTGTCGTGCCAGAGCCAGCGCAGCCAGCACGCCAACCGCGACTTCGCCATGAAGCAGTTGAAGGCGAAGCTGTGGGAGCTGGAAATGCAGAAGCGCAACGCCGCCAAGCAGGAGGCCGAGGACTCCAAGGCCGACATCGGCTGGGGCAGCCAGATCCGTTCCTATGTGCTGGACGACCAGCGCATCAAGGACCTGCGCACCGGCGTGCAGTCGAGCAACTGCGACAAGGTGCTCGACGGCGATCTTGACCAGTACATCGTCGCGAGCCTCAAGCAGGGGCTTTAAGCGACCGTCGCCAAGCCCACCGCGTCGCGACCTCGCCCCGGGAGCCAAGTGGCCCCGGGGCGTTTCGCCACCACCATTCATGGGTCCCGTGCCGGGGCCGTTCGGGGAACCGCCGTGGCGGCTTCCCTGCCGTGACAGAGACGAGTAGCCATGGCCAACCAGGATACGCCTTCCACCAATGACGCCGTTGCCGAAGAGAACCGCCTGATCGCGGAGCGCCGCGCCAAGCTGGCGGCTCGTCGCGAGCGCGCCGAGGCCGAGGGCGGCAGCGCCTTCCCCAACGACTTTCGCCGTGACAGCCTGGCCGCCGAGCTCGAGGCGGAACTCGGTGAGTACGATAAGGAAGCGCTGGAGTCGCTGGGCCGTGAGGCCGCGGTCGCCGGGCGCATCATGCGCAAGCGCGGTCCCTTTATCGTGATCCAGGACGTCAGCGGCCAGATCCAGCTCTACGTCGACAAGAAGGGGCTGGATTCCGCCCTGCTCGAGGACATCAAGGGCTGGGACATCGGCGACATCGTGGCCGGCCAGGGCCCGGTGCACAAGTCCGGCAAGGGCGACCTGTACGTGATGATGCGCGAGGCCAAGCTCCTGACCAAGAGCCTGCGCCCGCTGCCCGACAAGTTCCACGGCCTCACCGACATGGAAGCGCGTTACCGCCAGCGCTATGTCGACCTGATCATGAACCCGGACTCGCGCCGGGTGTTCGAGACCCGTGCCGGCATCATCAGCGCCATGCGCCGCTTCTTCGAGGATCGCGGCTTCATGGAGGTGGAAACGCCGATGCTGCAGCCGATCCCCGGCGGCGCCACGGCGCGTCCCTTCATCACCCACCACAATGCGCTGGACATCGACATGTACCTGCGTATCGCGCCAGAGCTTTACCTGAAGCGCCTGGTGGTGGGGGGCTTCGAGCGGGTCTTCGAGATCAACCGCAACTTCCGTAACGAAGGGCTCTCCACCCGCCACAACCCCGAGTTCACCATGGTCGAGTTCTACTGGGCCTACGTGGACTACCAGGCGCTGATGGATCTGACCGAGGCGATGCTGCGCGAGATCGCCCAGAAGGTGCTCGGCACCACCACCCTGAACTACCAGGGAGCGACCTACGACCTGGGCCAGCCGTTCGTGCGGATGACCCTGCGCGAGGCGATCCTGGCTCACGGCGAAGGCATCGAGGCCGCGGACATCGACGACCTCGACGCCGCCCGTGCCCTGGCCGAGCGCCTCGGCATCAAGGTCAAGGATGGTTGGGGACTCGGCAAGCTGCAGACCGAGATCTTCGAGGAGGTGGCCGAGGCGCGCCTGGACCAGCCGACCTTCATCACCGAGTATCCGGCCGAGGTCAGCCCGCTGGCGCGGCGCAACGACGCCAATCCCTTCGTCACCGACCGCTTCGAGTTCTTCGTCGGCGGCCGTGAGATCGCCAACGGCTTCTCCGAGCTCAATGACGCCGAGGACCAGGCCGAGCGCTTCCGCGCCCAGGCGGCCGAGAAGGACGCCGGTGACCTGGAGGCGATGTACTACGACGCCGACTACGTGCGCGCGCTCGAGGTAGGCCTGCCGCCCACCGCCGGCGAGGGCATCGGTATCGACCGCCTGGTGATGCTGTTCACCGACAGCCCCTCGATCCGCGACGTGCTGCTGTTCCCGGCGATGCGCCCGGAAGCCGGCGAGGCCTGAGCCGTTCGGCCTGGCCACCGAGGACAATGTCCCCAGTGGTCGGGTCGATGGATTGTCGGCGGGGTCGGGCCGATGGATTGTCGGCGGGGCCGGGCTTTTGCTGGCAAGCGAGGCCCTTAGCACCCATAATGGCTGCGATTCGACGTCGAGGAGACCGCGATGAAACTGCTCAACCGCTCCGCCCTGAGCGTCAGACCCACCCAGCACTTTGTTGACTGGATCAATGCCCTGGAACCGACCATGGGCGATGACGACCTCACGCTCGCCGACGTCGACCGGGAAAGCACGGTCTACCTGATCCCGGAGATGGACACCCCCGAGGCGCTGGAAGCCTTCGTTCGCGAGCGCTATCTCGAGGTGCTCGAGAACGAACTGCGCGCCTGGGAAGAGGACGAACGGCAGTGGCCCGAGGCCCTGAACTGGGAGCTGTTCCAGCGCTTCTTGCAGGTCGAGCACAGCTATCTGGCGATCGATCTGGATGGCGAGGCTGCGCTTGAGATCTCCGAGGTGGACGACGAACTGCTGGCCGACCTCGAGCAGGACTGAAACAGCGCGGCCTGCCGCCGCTGATCAGTGTCTGCCGGATGTACCCCGCAGGTGTCGACGAGACCGGCCACGGCCGGTCTCGTTGCGTGCCGGCATGACCTCCTGTGCCTGACCACCCCGATGCAAGACAACACCCGCCTAGACAACACCAGGAATTGCCCCGATGAGTCGACTGTTCTCCACTCGTGACGGCGACGACGGCCTGCCCGGGCCGGAGCGACGGCTGGCGGTCATCGCCTTGGTGCTGGGGACCCTGATGGCGGTGGTGGACACCACCATGATCAATATCGCGCTGCCCTCCATGGCGCGGGATCTGGGCGTGTCCGATGCCCGCGCGGTGTGGATCACCAACCTGTTCCAGGTGGTCTGCGCGGCCATGCTGCTGGTGTTCGCCGCCGCCAGTGAGTTGCTCAGTCGGCGCAAGGTCTACGTGGCAGGGCTCACCCTGTTCGTAGTGGCGGCGCTAGGCAGCGCGCTGTCGCCCAACTTCGAGACCCTGCTGGTGTTTCGTGCCCTGCAGGGCGTCGGCGCCGCCGCCACCCTGTCGATCGGGCCGAGCCTCTATCGCTCGATCTTTCCCTCGCGCCTGCTCGGCAGCGCCCTGGGCCTGTCGTCGCTGGTGGTGGCGGGGGGCTACGCCGCCGGCCCGTCGATCGGTGGTCTGGTGCTGTCGGTGGCCAACTGGCCGTGGCTGTTCGCCCTGAACGTGCCGCTGGGCGCCGCCGCCGCGGTCATGGCCTGGCGAGCCCTGCCCAGGGAGGAACGCCGCGAGGGCAACTTCGACGCCTTCGGCGCCCTGGCCTCCATGGCCATGCTGGCGGGACTGTTCATGTGCATGGACGCCGTCGGTCATCGCGCGCCGCTGGCCGAGATCCTGGCCTGGCTGGCGGTGACGGTGGTGTCGGCGGTGGCCTTTATCCGTCGCCAGGGGCGGGCTCCCCATCCGCTGCTGCCGCTGGGGCTGTTTCGTGAACCGCGTTTCAGCCTGGCAGTGTCCGCCCAGGGCACCGCCTTCATCGGACAGGGGCTGACCTTCGTTGCGCTGTCGTTTCTCTACCAGCAGCAGATGGGCTACTCGGCGCTGCATACCGCCTGGTTGTTTACCCCCTGGCCGCTGACCATCATGGTGGTCGGGCCGCTGTCCGGTCGTCTGGCCGATCGCTTCAACCCGAGCGTGGTGGCAAGCGTCGGCCTGGTCATGCTGTTGCTGGGGCTGGTCAGCCTGGCGGCGCTGCCGCAGGACGCCAGCGCGATCGACAGCCTGTGGCGTACCGCCCTGTGTGGCGCAGGCTTTGGCCTGTTCCAGCCGCCCAACAACCGTGAACTGATGACCAGCGTGCCCAAGGCCCGCAGCGCCAACGCCTCGGGGGTGATGAGTACCACCCGCACGGTGGGACAGTCGCTGGGGGTGGCCCTGGTCGGGCTGTGCCTGGCCGCCGGCGCCGGCGTTCAGCAGGCGTTGTGGGTCGGCGCTGCCACCACCTTGCTGGCGCTGGTGATCAGCCTGGTGCGTATCCCCCGGGCCCATCGTGCGTATCGTGCGGCGCGGGAGCAGAAGAAGGCCGCGCGCGCCGGCTACTCCGAACGAGTGGGCGAGGACTCCCCGAACCGGGTCGCGGATCGGGCTTAGTCAGCGGCTGGGCGAGGGCGTACAATGGCACAGTATGTACAAAATTAACCGTCACAGACGCGAGTACCCATCATGAGTATTCAGGCGACCATCGAACACAAGCTAAAGGCCCTGGAGCCCACCGAACTGGTGGTCGAGAACGAGAGCCACATGCACAGCGTGCCGCCGAACTCGGAAACCCACTTCAAGGTGACCCTGGTCTCCGAGCGCTTTTCCGGGCTGATGCCGGTCAAGCGCCACCAGCAGATCTACTCGCTGCTGGCCGATGAACTGTCCGGCCCGGTCCACGCCCTGGCGCTGCACCTTTACACCCCCGGTGAATGGGATAGCCGCAGCGCACCGCGTCCGGACTCGCCCAACTGCATGGGCGGCTCACGCTCGTGACGCCGGAGCCGACACGGCTCGCCTATCTGGATGCCATGGGGCTGACCGCCTGGGTGGCCCGCTACCAGCTGCCCAACGCCCGCGAGACCGAAGCCTGCGACTGGCCCGAGCCGGTACCAGAGGAGCGGCCCCAGCCCGGTGCCAAGGGCCTGCATGCGCTGCTCGAAGACATGCCCGCCTCGGCCGGCGGCGACACTTCCCCCGGGGCGACCGAGCAGGCCGCTGTCGCTGATTCGTCCTCTGCCGTCCAGGCTCCTGCACCCCAGGCGCCGGCTGGTCCGCGCAAGGCCAGGGCGCTGCTCGGTGATATCGTGCCCGATGCAGACGACGGTGCGGCGACGGCCCCCACGGCCATGCCGGCAGAGGATGAGGCGGAGGAAGGCGCCGAGCCGCTGCGCTTCGGCTGTCAGGTGGCCTGTCTCGACGGTCGCTGGCTTTTGCTGGTCGCCCGTGACGAACCGCTGGGGCCCCTGCACCAGCGGCTTCTGCTCAATATCCTGACCGCCGCCGGGGTCAGGCCGTCGCAGCGACCGGTATTCGACTCCCTTGCCTGGCCACTGGAAGAAGGCTTGCCGGTCAGGCGGCCGTTGGACGAGGCGCGTCAGGGGCTGAAGGCCTTTGTGGCCGGTCGGGCACGTCGTGGCTGGGCTCCGGAGCGGGTACTGGTATTCGGCCGCCAGGAGGCGCTGATGCAAGCACTGGCCCCGTCTGACGCCACCGACAACAGCGCGCAGCCTCCGCGCAGCCAGACCCTGGCGCTGCCATTGTGGCAGGGCCCGGGGCTCGATGAACTGCTCGCCGGTGACGGCGTCGGTGCCGAGGCCAAGCGCAGGCTGTGGGCGCAGATCGGCGATTGGCAGGCGCAGTGGGGTGACGGCGCGAAAGGTGATGGTGCTGGAGGCGATGGTGCAAGAGACGACAGCGATGGCGCCTGAGGCGACAGCGGGCCAGCAGAGCTGTCCGCATAGCGGTGTCTACGGTCCTGTCCGTGTCCTCGGCGCCGCCGATCTTGACGCCCTCTTGCGACTGGAAGCGATGCCGTCAGCGCCGTTGTCCAGCCCTCAGGCACTGGCTCAGGCACTGGAAGATGACCAGCGCCTGCTGCTGGGGATCGATCGGCTGGGTCCGGCGGGTGATGTCGGCGTTGAAGGCGGCCTTGATGCGGGCATGACGGGGCAGAGGGCTATTCACGCCTACGCCTTGCTGGCACGCCAGCCCTTCGAGGCCGAGCTGGAAGCGATCCTGGTGGCCCCGCAAGCTCGCCGCCAAGGGCTTGCCGCACGGCTGCTGACAAGCCTGATTGCGGTAGCGCGCCAGTGGGGCTCGGAGCGACTGCTGCTGGAGGTGCGTGCCGACAACGGCGCGGCGATCGCCTGCTACCGAGCCGCCGGCTTCGCCGAGGATGGTGTGCGTCGCGGCTACTATCCGCCGCTGGCCGATGGCGGCGAGCGTGTCGATGCCTTGCTGATGTCGCTGGCGCTTGACTGAAACAGCCTGAAGCGCACGGCTTCCGTGCATTCATCGTACGCGCAATGCAAAAGGGCTCCCCATGGGGAGCCCTTTTCATTCGTGTCGATCGTTCGTATCAGCCGTTCGAGTCGGCCGTTCGAGTCGACACTGCCGGCACACAAGGCAGGTCAGAGGCTATGGGCGGGCGCCTGTTCGGTATTGCCCGTTTCGCCTTCCACCTCATCGAGCTGGCCCAGGATGGCGGTCAGGCGACGTTCCCACTCTTCGCGATCCTGCTTCAGGCGAGCGTTTTCCTCGCGCAACTCCTCGGCTTCCAGTTTCAGCAATTCCAGGGCCTCAAGGGCGCTGGAGACCTTCTTTTCGAGTTGGTTGAAGAGTTCCGTGCTCATCCTCGTCTCCTGACATGACGTGGGGTGAAGGCGCGACGCGCGCCCCGATGGAACGAGCGTAACGCCGCCGCCGCCGGCGAACAAGCGTCGCCGGGCGGCGACGGGGCTGCTTTGCTGATTCGGCTCAGGAATTACGACGGTCGCGTGCTTGGGGTACTGCCGGCTCAGCTCTCAGGCGCAGCGTCCTTGAGCGAGTCGGCGTCGCTTTCGCTGCGTCGATACAGACGCCCCATGCTGTCTCCGGCGCGGACCTCTCGGTGTAGCTGCCAGGTGTGGGGCACGGCGGGAACCAGACCGCTTTCGACCTCCACGTAGATCCAGGCCTCATCCGCCAGCCAGCCGGCTTCCAGGGCCTGGCAGCATGGCTCGGCGAGGCCCTGGCGAAAGGGCGGGTCGAGAAACACCAGGTCGAAGGGGCTGGCGGTATCGTCTTTCAGCAGCGCGGCGGCGTCGGTGCGGCGCACCTGGGCGCGATCGATCGCCAGCGTCGCCAGGTTATCGCTGATGGCCTGGGCCACCTGGGCATCGCGCTCGACGAACAGGGCCTCGCTGGCGCCACGCGACAGCGCCTCCAGGCCCAGGGCACCGGTGCCGGCAAACAGATCGAGCACGCGGACGCGGTAAAGCTCGCCCCCGAGCCAGTTGAACAGGGTCTCGCGCACCCGGTCCGGGGTCGGGCGCAGGCCGGGCTTGTCGAGCACCGGAAGCTGGCGGCGGCGGTGTTCGCCACCGATGATACGCAGCTTGCCAGGCGGCCGACCGCTCGCGGGACTCTTGCCCGAGCGGGGTTTTCCGGCGCCGCCGCGCGGACGGTTTCTTGAAGGACGTTGTCGACTCATGGGCGGCGATTCTACCCCCATGGCCGGGTGTCGTCATGCCTTCGCCATCGCTTCTGTGGCAGGCTGTGGGCAGCGTCGCGTCGCCGCCTCGGGGCTGCCCTGTGTCCACAGCGAGCGGGCAGGGTGGTAGGATGTGGCGGTTCGTTCACCGGCTGAGGCGTCAGGTCATCCATGTTCGGTATTTTCAAGCGCAAGAAGAAGCACACGGGCGAAGAACCCGCCAAGGACCAGGAAGTCGTCGATCAGTCGTCTGCAGATGAGGCGGAAGGTGCGGCTGACAGGGAGGCTGAGCCAGGGGCTGACAGAGAGGCTGACAGGGGAGCTGACAGGGGAGCTGACAGGGAAACTGACAGGGACACTGAACAGCCCCGCGGCGACGAGCTGTCGCAACGCTCACCGTCGGATGCCGAGCCGCCCCAGCAGGGCCGGGAACCTGGCCCCGAGCCGACCGAGACCGCCGAGGCGGTGGTGCCGGAGCCTGTCGAGCCGGCAGCGCCGGCGCCTGCCGAGCCGTCCACCCCTGCCGAGCAGGCGCCCGTTGAACCTGAGCCCGACAAGCAAGAGCCCGACGAGCACGAGCAGAAGTCTGTCGAGCAGAAGTCCGGCGAGTCGCAAGCCG
>NZ_JAMXRY010000033.1:0-58998 GCF_024124525.1 Halomonas sp. OfavH-34-E
CGAAGATCGCCTCCTGGGCCAGGGCCACGGGGACCTGAGCAGGAGCGTCGCCGGCGGCCGGGCTTGCCTCGCGATTGTTGGCCTGCTCTTCCTGACGCACCAGGCGAATCACCTGGACCTCTTCCTCGCGGCTGGGGTAGTCGACCCGCACATGCATCATGAAACGGTCCATCTGCGCCTCGGGCAGCGGGTAGGTGCCTTCCTGCTCGATCGGATTCTGGGTGGCCAGCACCATGAACAGCGCCGGCATCTTGTGGGTCGTGCCGCCCACCGTGACCTGGCGCTCCTCCATGGCCTCGAGCAGGGCCGACTGTACCTTGGCCGGGGCGCGGTTGATCTCGTCGGCCAGCACCAGATTGGCGAACAGCGGGCCCGGGTGAAAACGGAATACCGCGCCTTCCTCGCCCTGATGGTAGACCTCGCTGCCGGTCACGTCGGAAGGCAGCAGGTCGGGCGTGAACTGGATACGACTGAAGTCGGCCTCCAGATGGCGCGCCATGGCCTTGACCGCGCGGGTCTTGGCCAGTCCCGGCAGGCCTTCGATCAGCAGGTTGCCGCCGGCCAGCAGGCCGATCACCAGCCGCCGAATGACGTCGCGCTGGCCGATGATCGACTCGCCGATGGCGGCCTCGAGTCCCTTGATGTCGTCGTTGAGGCTCATGGTTTCTCCGGGTAAAGGCGTTGCCAGTCGCGGGCCATGTCGATCAACTGCCAGTCGCGCGCTTCAGCCTGTTCCAGGCCATCGGCCAGGCGTCCGATATGGCTGTCGCTGTCGTAGGCGACCTCGCGCTCGCCATCGGTGTGGTGAACCAGCCCGCCAAGGCGCGGGCCTTCGCCCTCGGTGGTCCAGATCAGCATCGGCACGTCGCCGTCTGAGTTGCCCACGGCGAGAATCGGGCGCTGGCCCAGATGGCGGTTGATCGATATCACCTTGCCGGGGCCGTCATCGAGCCAGATGTCGCCGCCGCGCTTGTAGAGCTGCGGATCGTCCTCGAGATCGACCAGTTCCATCTCGCCGGTACTGCCGATGATGTTCTGGGGCGGCACGCCATAGACGTCGCTGGCGAAGACGCGCATGAACTCGAGCCCGCCACCGGAGACGATGTAGGTCGAGAAGCCGTGGTCGCGCAGGTAGCCGAGCAGTTCGAGCATCGGCTGGTAGACCATGTCGGTGTAGAAGCGGCCGGTCGCGGGGTGGGTGGCGTTGGCCAGCCAGTCGCTCACGTCCTGCTGGAAGTCACTCAGCGACAGGTCCTGGTGGGACAGCGACAGCAGCGCCTGGATGCCTTCCTCGCCGGCCTCCAGCAGGGTGTCGATGTCACCTTCGGCGGCGGCCTTCTTGAGCGGCGTGTCGAGCGCCTCGGGGTCGGCCTCGCTGGCGCGGTCCAGGGCGTAGAGCAACTGGGTGTAGGCGGGCTGTTCACTCCACAGAGTGCCATCGTTGTCGAACACCGCGATGCGTCGCTCCTGTGGCACGAAGTCTTCGCTGTCCGGATCGCTGGTGGACTCGACAAAGTCGACGATGGTGCTCTTGCTGTGACCGGCATTCCAGGAGGGCAGCGGGTCGGCCAGTGCCATCGCAGGAAGCAGAGACAGCAGTACCGCGGGCAGCAGCGTTGCCAGTGACTGTCGTTGGAGGATGCTCGGATTAGGGGGATTCATGCACTCGGTTCCTTGAGAGAATGGAAGGGGCTCTTCGACCCGTCTTTTTTCACCGACGAGCCGCCCCCGGGGGAGCGGCTCGTGGCGTTCAAGCCGGCGTCAGTGAACGCTGGCGGGCTGTTCCAGGGCTTCCATTACCTGATCCAGACTGAAACTTGCTGCCTTCATGCGTGGCGGAAACTCCTTGAAGGTCTCCAGGAAGTTTGCCACATAGGACTGGGCGGGCAGGGCCAGGAAGGAGTGATCCAGCAACCAGTCATAGTAGGTGTTGGAGGTCAGCTGAGCACGCTCGTAGGGATCGCGGCGCAGGTTGAACATCAAGGGGACACGCAGCGGGGTGAAGGGGTTCGCCCACACTTCGAAGGTACCCTCGATGCGCTGCTCCATGAACACCAGCTTCCAGTCATCGTAGCGCAGCGCGGTCAGGTCACCGTCATCGGAGAAGTAGAACACCTCATGACGGGGGCCTTCCTCACTTTCCCCGGTGAGCAGGGGCAGGAAGTTGTAGCCGTCCAGATGTACGTTGTACTCGCGACCGATGGCCTGAACGCCACCCTCCAGCAGGTCCTGCTTGATGGAATCGTTGCCGACGGCGGCCATGAAGGTCGGCATCCAGTCCATGTGGTGCATGACCTCGTTGGAGATGGAGCCTTCCTCGATCTGACCTGGCCAGCGGACCATGGCGGGTACCCGCCAGCCGCCTTCCCAGTTGGTGTTCTTTTCACCGCGGAATGGCGTCATGCCAGCGTCGGGCCAGGTATTCATGTGCGGCCCGTTGTCGGTGGAGTAGAACACGATGGTGTTGTCGGCGATGCCCAGCTCGTCAAGCTTGTCGAGGAACTGGCCGACGTGCATGTCGTGCTCGACCATACCATCGGCGTATTCGTTCTGACCGGAGATACCGCGCAGCTCGTCCTTGACGTGGGTACGGAAGTGCATGCGGGTGGCGTTCCACCAGACAAACCAGGGGGTGCCCTCGGCGGTCTTGCGCTCGATGAAGTCCAGCGCCGCGGCGGAGGATTCCTCGTCGATGGTCTCCATTCGCTGGCTTGTCAGCGGTCCGGTGTCCTCGATCTGCCCGTCGGCGCTGGACTTGATTACCCCACGGGGGCCGAAGGCCTCGCGGAAGGTACGCCCGTCCGGCATTTCCATATCGGCAGGGTAGTCCGGGTGCTCGGGTTCTTCCTCGGCGTTGAGGTGATAGAGGTTACCGAAGAATTCATCGAATCCGTGATTGGTCGGCAGGTGTTCGTCGCGATCGCCCAGGTGGTTCTTGCCGAATTGGCCGGTGGCGTAGCCTTCGGCCTTGAGCAGGGCGGCGATGGTCGGGTCCTTCTCGCTGATGCCCTGAGCGGCGCCCGGCAGGCCGACCTTGGATAGCCCTGTGCGAAACACGCTCTGGCCGGTGATGAAGGACGAGCGGCCGGCGGTGCAGGACTGTTCACCATAATAGTCGGTGAACATCATGCCTTCGTCGGCGATGCGGTCAATATTGGGGGTCTGGTAGCCCACCAGACCGTGGGTGAAGGCCGAAATATTGGACTGCCCGATATCGTCGCCCCACAGCACCAGGATGTTGGGTTTGGACGAGTTTCCGTTGTCCTGCTGCTGGGTGTCATTCTCCTGGGCAAGCACCGACGTGGACATCGTCATGATAAGGCTGGCCGCTAGATAACCGCTCCAGCGTTGCGCTCTGTTGCGATAAGGATTGAATGCGAACACCGTCTGTCTCCCTGACCCGGTCGCGTACCACGATGACCAGTGATTTGACGCGATGAGAGGCTCCGAGGGAGCCCGATCGCTCGAGTATAGGAGGAGTTGTTGACGATTCAGTGCAACAGAAGAGGTAAGGCGGGGGAGGATAATCAGGGTAAGGAGAGAAAGCGTCTCATTGCGGCGAGAAAGTCCGATGTTGGCGGACGTTTCGCGCCAAATACAAGGAGTTGCTGGATTGTCGTATTTTTGTAAAAAAGTGTTCTGATGACGCGGTCGATGTCGGTACAGAAATTGGAAGGGCGTCGAACGAAAGGTCAGATAGAAAGGCGAGACAGAAAGGCCAGAAAGAAAAGACAGACAAGATACAGGAAAGACAATCGATGGCGCGCCCGGGAGGATTCGAACCTCCGACCACCTGATTCGTAGTCAGGTACTCTATCCAGCTGAGCTACGGGCGCGCAGATGCCGCAGGGGATGCGGCGTCGAGAGGCTGCGCATGGTAGAGCAAAGAATGTGATTTCGCAAGGTGTCTTCGGGAGGCAGTACCAGGCCCGGCCTGCGGGACTGGCCGCCGAATCAAGTAGCGGAGCTGCTTGATCAGGAACCAATCAACCGATCCGCCAACTTGCCGATATCGTCGACGCTATAGTCCGGTACCGGGACGCCGTCCGCCGGCAACATGGCGTTGTAGGGTCGTAGCACCAGTGCACCCTGCCAGCCGGCGGCCTGGGCGCCGATGGTATCCCACAGGTGGCAGGCAATCAGGCACAGTCTAGATGGCGGTGTCTGCATGGCCTCGGCGACCTGGGCGTAGGTGTCCGGCGCGGGCTTGAACTTTTTGACCTGGTCGACGCTGAATGAGCGTTCGAAATACTCGGCCAGTCCTGCCTTTTCCAGCGGCGTGGGGCCAGCGCCCGGTGCCGAGTTGGTCAGGGTGACCAGGCGAAAGCCGGCCTGGCGAAGCCGCTCGAGTGCCGGGGCCACGTCGGGGTGCGCCGGCATGGAGCCGATGCGCTCACCCAGTTCGTCGAGATCGTTCTGCTCGAGGGTGACCCCGTGAATCTCGGCGGTCATGCGCAGGGCGCCTGCGCCGAGCTGGCCGAAGGGCGTATAGAGTCCCGACAGGGTCATCGACTGGGAGTAGAGGATCAGTTGGGCGAACCATTCGCGCAGCATCGCCGGGTCGCCGAACAGCCGATCGAACAGCGGCTCAAGGTGGGTCAGGTCGAGCAACGTCTCGTTGACGTCGAAGACCAGCACGTCGGGGCGTTCTGGGGCAGTCATGGCGTCTCCTTGATCGAGCCCGTCGCGATCGACGGGGCCTTCGGTGGCCTCGGCCAGGTACCACGACCAGGCACCACGACAGGACGCCACGGTAGCGTCCTGTCGATAGGGTGGTCGTTACTCGGCCTTCTTCCAGTCGAACTTGGCGAAGGGTTCGTCCACCGGGGTGTTGACCAGGTGATTGGTGTAGTTGCTCATGACCTTCTGGGACAGGGCCAGGATCACTTCGAGCACCTGGCGCTTAGTGTAGCCGGCGTCGAGGAAGGCCTGCACGGCGTCGTCATCGACGTTGCCACGTTCGCGCACGACCGACAGGGTGAAGGTACGCAGCGCTTCGAGGCGCTCGTTGGGCAGCGGGTCTTCGTTGCGCAGGGCGTCGGAGACGGCGTCATCCACTTCCATCTGCTTGGCGATGGCGGTGTGGGCCGGCACGCAGTAGTGACAGTTGTGCTCGACGTTGATGGTTTGCCACACCACGGTGGTTTCCTCGGCATCGAAGGAGGAATCCAGAAATAGCTGGTGCAGGCGCTGGTAGCCTTCCAGCAGGCCCGGTGCCTCGGCCATGACCGCGTGCAGGTTGGGGATCATGCCAAAGGCGTTGACCGAGTTGTCGAGCAGTGCCTGGCTCTCTTCGGGGGCGCTTTGCTTGTCGTGGAGGCTAAAGTCGGTCATCGGGTTCTCCTGTGTGATGGCGCCTGTGGCAAGGCCGCAGACCGTTGCAGACCGGGGCGTTGCACGCGCCATTGATTCCGAATTTTTTGAGCGATTGCTCAAAATTGGCCGCCAGCAGGCCCTGCTGAAAGCCGTTCGGGCACACTCTAGCTATACCTGAGCGATCACTCAAGTTAAAATTTGAGCAGTTGCTCAATTTTCTGAAGGCCGTACCGGCCACGACACCGGACCCATCCATGCCGCGCGCGACACTACATAACCGTCAGGATTCGCTGGAACGTGCCCTGCACCTGTTCTGGCAGAAGGGGTTCCACGCCACCTCGCTCAAGGACCTGGAACGCACCCTCGATATGCGGCCGGGCAGCATCTATGCCGCCTTCGGCAGCAAGGATGCGTTGTTTCAGGAGGCGCTGGAACGCTATGCCCGGCTCGGGCTGGTCGAGCTCGAGCGTACCCTGGCCGAGTACGACTCGCCCTTGACGGGGCTGGCCGCCTACCTGCGCAAGCTGGGCTGTCTGCGGGACCAGGAGCTTCCCAGCCGGGCCTGCATGCTGGTGAAGAGCCTGCTGGAGTTGGGCGAGCGAGAGCAGGCTGCGCTGGGCAAGGCCGAGGCCCTGCTCGAGGCCATGGAAGCCTGCTTCGTCGATCAGTTTTGCGCCGCCAAGGACGCCGGAGAGCTTGAGCCGAGCGCCGACCCGGTGCGCCTGGGACGGCGGCTACAGGCCGAGGTGATGGGTCTTCGCGCCTACGCCCAGCGCGAGGTCGATAGCCAGGCGGTGCACGCCCTGGCGGACGATATGGCCCGGTCGATCGAAGCGCTGCGGCTTCCCTGAACGCGGCGCGCCTGTTCTGATGCACGTCCGCCAATGGTGGGCCGCCTGCCGAGTCCGACGTTGGTGCAACGCCAGACTCGGCAGCGGACAGGGCCTCAGGAGGCGGAGGGTGATGTCGCCTCGGGTGACGCGGTATCGCTATCGCCTGAGCGTGGCCGGCGACGTTCCACCAGGCGACGCACGCCCACATAGAACAGCGGGGTCAGCAAGAGCCCGAACAGGGTCACCCCGATCATCCCGTAGAACACCGCCACGCCCATCGCCTGACGCATTTCGCTACCCGCACCGGAGGCCAGCATCAGCGGGATGACGCCCGCGGTGAAGGCCACCGAGGTCATCAGGATCGGCCGCAGGCGCAGGCGGCAGGCGGTCAGCACAGCGTCCAGTCGCGACTGTCCCTGGCTCTGCTGCTCGCGGGCGAACTCCACCAGCAGGATGGCGTTCTTACAGGCCAGCGCCACCAGCACGATCAAGCCGATGCGGGTGAAGATGTTGTTGTCACCGCCGGTCAGCCACACACCGGCCATGGCCGACAGCAGCGTCATCGGCACGATCAGGATGATCGAGAACGGCAGCGACCAGCTCTCGTACTGGGCCGCCAGCACCAGGAACACCAGCAGCACCACCAGCGGGAAGACGTAGATCATGGTGTTGCCCGCCAGCACCTGCTGGTAGGTGACCTCGGTCCACTCGTAGGCCACGCCGGCCGGCAGGGTGGTGGCCAGCACCTCCTCTATCGCCTGCTTGGCCTGGTCACTGGACATGCCCGGCGCCGGCGAGCCGTTGATGTCGGCGCTGACGAAGGTGTTGTAGTGCATGACCCGGTCCGGCCCGGTGGTCGGGCTGATCTCGACGAAGCTGCCCAGCGGGATCATCCGGCCGTCGTTGCTGCGCACCTTGAGCTGGCGGATGGCCTCGGCGTCCAGGCGGTATTCGGCGTCGGCCTGGGCGCGTACCTGATAGGTCCGGCCGAAGCGGTTGATGTCGTTGACGTAGAGCGACCCCAGGTAGATCTGCAGGGTGTCGAACACCGCATCCAGCGAGACATTCATCACCAGCGCCTGCTCGCGGTCCACCTCCACGTCGTACTGCGGCACCTGGATGCGATAGCTCGAGTAGACACCGGCCAGCCGCGGGTCCTGATTGGCGGCGCCGACCACCGCCTGGGTCGCCTCGAACAGCCCGTCGAAGCCGACGTTGCCGCGGTCCTGCAGCTGCAGCTTGAAACCCCCGGTGGTGCCGAGGCCAAGGATCGGCGGAGGCGGGAACACCGCCACGTAGGCCTCGTCGATCTGGGCGAACTGGGCATTGAGGCGGGCGGCGATGGCGCCGGCCGAAAGCTCCGGCGACTGGCGCTCGTCGAAGGGCGCAAGCGGGGTAAAGACGATGCCTGAGTTGGAGGCATTGACGAAGCCATTCACCGAAAGACCGGGGAAGGCCACGGTGTTGGCCACGCCCGGCGTTGCCAGGGCGATCTCCTGCATCTCGGCGAGCACCTCGCTGGTGCGCTCGAGGCTCGCGGCGTCGGGTAACTGGGCCATGGCCACCAGGTACTGTTTGTCCTGGGACGGAATGAAGCCGCCGGGGACCTCCTGAAACAGCTTGCCGGTGAGTCCCAGCAACGCCAGGTAGCCGAGACCGACGATCAGCCCGAAGCGCAGTAGGCGACGAATCAGCCCGGTGTAGCCCCGCGACATGGCAGCGAAGGCGCGGTTGAAGGGGCTGAACAGCCAGCGGCCGAACAGGGCGTCGATCAGCCGGGTCAGCCAGTCGGGCTTAGCCCCGTGGGGCTTGAGCAACAGCGCCGACAGCGCCGGTGACAGGGTCAGCGAGTTGAACGCCGAGATCAGCGTCGAGATGGTGATGGTCAGCGCGAACTGCTGGTAGAACTGGCCGGTCAGGCCGCTGATGAAGGCGGTCGGCACGAATACCGCGGTCAGCACCAGGGCGATGGCGATGATCGGCCCGGTGACCTCGCTCATGGCGATGCGGGTGGCCTCATAGGGCGAGTGGCCGAGTTCGATATTGCGCTCGACGTTCTCCACCACCACGATGGCGTCGTCCACCACGATGCCAATCGCCAGCACCAGGCCGAACAGCGACAGCGTATTGATCGATACGCCGATCAGCTGCATCACCGCGAAGGTGCCGATCAGCGAGACCGGCACCGCGATCAGCGGAATCAGCGAGGCCCGCCAGGTCTGCAGGAACAGCACCACCACGACCACCACCAGCAGCACCGCCTCCAGCAGCGTATGCACCACCGCCTCGATGGAGCCGCGCACGAACACGGTGGGGTCATAGACGATGTCGTAGTCGACGCCGTCGGGGAAGGTCTCGGCGGCCTCGGCCATATAGTCGCGCACGCCGTCGGACAGGGCGATGGCGTTGGAGCCCGGACGCTGGAATACCGGCAAGGCCACGGCGTCCTTGCCGTCGAGTTGGGCGCGCAGGGCGTACTGATCGGCGCCG
Organism: Halomonas sp. OfavH-34-E; assembly: GCF_024124525.1. Classification (NCBI taxonomy): domain Bacteria; kingdom Pseudomonadati; phylum Pseudomonadota; class Gammaproteobacteria; order Oceanospirillales; family Halomonadaceae; genus Halomonas; species Halomonas sp. OfavH-34-E. Next base: position 8,640 of record NZ_JAMXRY010000033.1, read on the forward strand.
AGCTCCACCCGGGCGACGTCGCCCAGGCGGGTGATGCGGCCGTCGTCGTCCACCCGGATCACGATCTGGCGAAATTCTTCAGGCGAGGACAACCGTCCCTTGACGTTGAGCAGGCGCTGGAACTGGCTTTCGCGCGGGGCTGGCTGGGCGCCCAGGCTGCCGGCGGCGACCTGCTGGTTCTGCTCACGCAGCGCCGCCACCACGTCGCTGGCGCCGAGGCCCCGGGAGGCGATGGCGTCCGGGTCGAGCCACACCCGCATGGCGTACTCGCCGGCCCCGAACAGGCCGACGTCACCCACACCCTCGAGGCGCGCGATGTCGTCCTGCAGGTTCAGCCGCGCGAAGTTCGATAGCCATAGCTGGTCGTAGCGCCCATCCGGTGAGGTCAGGTGGACCACCATGGTCAGGTTGGGCGACGACTTCTCGGTGGTCACCCCCAGCGCCTGGACCTCCTGGGGCAGGCGAGGCGTGGCGCGGGCCACCCGGTTCTGGACGTTGACCTGGGCCTGGTCCAGGTCGGTGCCGAGGGCGAAGGTCACGGTCAGCGTCAGGTTGCCGTCGGCGGTGGACTGGGAGTCCATGTACAGCATGCCTTCGACCCCGGTGATTTCCTGCTCCAGCGGGGTGGCCACGGTCTTGGCGATGACCTCTGGATTGGCGCCGGGGTAGTTGGCCTTGACCACCACGGTGGGTGGCACCACCTCGGGGTATTCAGAGACCGGCAACTTGAACAGCGCCAGGCTTCCGGCCACCACGATCAGGATCGACAGCACCGCAGCGAACACCGGGCGTCGGATAAAGAAGTTCGACAGGTTCATGTGCGCGCAGGCTCCTGGTCGAGGTGCTTGGCGTCGGCGGCCAGCGTGCCCGCATCGCCAGTGGTGTCGCCCGAGGCGGCATCGGTAACCGGGCCGGGGGCCAATTCAGGGACAGACGCAGTGGGGGAGCCGGGCGCTGCGTCGAGGCGTTCGGCCAGGCGACGGGTACGCTCTCGCAGTTGCTCCAGCGGGGCGCGGTCGGGGCCGTCGACCAGCGCAGGAGAGATCGCCATGCCGGGGCCGAACTTCGAAGGACCGGCGGCGACCACGGACTCACCGCCCTCGAGCCCTTCGCTGATCTCGCGCCAGGCCCCGAAGCGGGCGCCGGTGGTGACCTTGCGATAGGCGAGTTTGTCCTGTTCGTCGGCGACCAGTACAAAGTTGGCGTCGAGGTCGGTGCCGACGGCGCGGTCGGGCACCAGCACCCCATCGCGATGGCGGGCGGCAGCGATTCGCACCCGGGCGAAGGCGCCGGGGCGCAGCGAGGGATGCCCGGCGTCGAAGCGAGCGCGCACCCTCAGGGTGCCGGTGGCCTCATCGACCCGGTTGTCGATAAAGTCGAGCTCGCCCTGGTAGGCGAAGTCGTCCTGGCCGGCGAGCTGCAGTTCTACCGGCCAGCCCTGATCGGCGGTGATCTGGGCAAAGTCGCGGTTCCAGCTGCGCTCGTCGATATCGAAGTAGGCGTCGACCTGGTCGGTGCTGACGATGGTGGTCAACACGCTCTGGCCGGCGCTGACTACGTTGCCCACCGTCAGGTCGGCGCGGGAGACGCGACCGCTGATCGGCGCGCTGACCTCGGCGTGGGCCAGATCGAGACGAGCACTGTCGAGCTGTGCCTGCAGCGAGGCGACCTCGGCATTCTGGGCCTGGGCACTGGCGCGCCGGGCTTCGGCTTCCTCGCGGGCCATCAGGTTGCGCCCGACCAGCTGATTGGCACGGTTGGCCTCACCGTTGGCGCGGGCCAGCTCGGCCCTGCCCCTGGCAAGCCCCGCCTCCAGCTCACGCACCCGCGCCTCGAAGGGCGCCAGGTCCAGGCGAACCAGCGGTTGGCCCTGTTCGACCAGGGAGCCTTCCTCGAACAGAATCTCGGCCACCTGACCGGTGACCCGGGGACGCAGGGTGACACGCTCGGGAGCCTCGAGGCGGGTAGTGTAGCGATACCAGTTCGAGACCGGCTGACGCACCGCCTGGACCACCTCGACCCGAGGCGCGGGCGCAGAGCCCGCGCCATCGGAAGCGTCACCCGGTCCTCCCTGGCCTTTGCCGGGTTGGCAGGCCGCCAGCAACAGCGCCAGGGCGGCGAGTCCCAGGCCATGGGCCAGGCGACGTATTGCACGAGGTGTCTTACGCGGTGTTGTACGACGTGCCGTGCGACTCGCCTTGCGATGTTCGGTGCGGCCAGCGCTATCGGCACCCCCTCGAGTAGGCAGGTCGTCAGACTCCGAGGGCGATACGGCAAGCGCAGGGGAGGGGGCAGGCGACACCACCTGGGGGTCGCACGGGGGGCGTTGGTCGGACATCTGGCGACTCCTGAGCAAAAGGTTCGCCAGTGTAATCCTCGATCGAGACTTGTATTAGACCGGTTGGTCGCACATTATTGATGCCAAATATGCACGCATCTGTGCGCTTGTACCTTCTGTGGAGACCTTCATGGACCAACCGAGTCGTCTGCTGCTGCTGGTCGATGTGGCCGAGCTTGGCAGCTTTTCCGAGGCCGCCAAGCGCCGCGAATTGGATCGCTCGGTGGTGTCCAAGCATATCGCGCGCCTCGAGCAGGAGCTGGGGGTGCGCCTGCTCAATCGCTCCACGCGCTCGCTGTCACTGACCCAGGCGGGGCAGGCCATGGTGCAGCAGGGGCGTGAGCTGCGTGACTGGATGTACCACACCCAGGCGCTGGCCGAGAACCTGCAGCAGCTGCCGAGCGGACGGCTTAAGGTGAGCGCCCCGGGCATCCTCGGCCGCTGCCTGGGCTTCGAGGCGATGCGACGCTTTCGCCAGCACTATCCCGATGTGCAGGTGGACCTGCAGTTGGAAGAACGACGGGTCGACGTGATCGGTGAAGGCTACGACCTGGTGCTGCGGGTCGGCGACCTGAAGGACTCCAATCTGGTGGCCTCGCCACTGGCGCCCAATCATCTGTTGATCGGCGCCAGTCCAGCCTTTATCGAGCGTCATGGCGAGCCACGAGACCTCGCCACCCTGGCCCGGCTGCCGGCGTTGACCTTCAGCTCACAGCAGTTCCAGCTCGACTATCTGCCTTACCTGGATGACCAGGGGCGGGAGCAGAAGCTGCCGCTCAATAGCCAGGTGCGCACCAGCGAGGCCGAGGTGATCAAGCGTGGGGTGATGGAAGGCATGGGCATCGGGGTACTGCCGGCATTCGCCATGTACAACGAGGTCAGCGACGGACGTATCGTGCCGCTGATGACCGACCTGGCACTGCCGGAGTTCGGCGTCATCACGCTGCTCTATCCCCACCGCGAGATGCCGCTGCGTACCCGGCGCTTTATCGAGATTCTGCGCGAGATGGTCGGCTCGCCACCCCAGTGGGAGGCACGCATCCCCGGCTTTGCCGAAATGTACGGCAAGGGCACTGGTGGGATGGGCCTGGCGTCCTGAGTGTGGCAAGGGTGACGAGCCGGCTGTTAGTCGCACGTCGCTGCAAGGTGAGCCTAGCCAGCATCGAAGGCCGGCAACACTTCCTCGGCCAGGCGATGCAGGGTCTCTTCCACCGGCGCCTGGTTGCGGCGCAGGTTCAGGCCGATGTGATTGACGCCGGCGGCCTGCATGGCCTCGAGCTCGGCGATCAATCCCTGGCTGCCGACCCTCAGCCCGAAGCGGTGGCGGCGAGGCGGTTCGTCCGCGCGCTCGGCCAGGTCCAGGTGCAGGAAGCTGATGTAGGGCTTGTCGCCGGCCACCTCGCGCCACAGGCCGACCCGACGGCGGTGGTCCTCCGGCGTGCCGGGGTAGGCCAGCCAGGCATCCATGTGCTGACCGACCCAGTCCGGGCGCTGCTGGGCCAGACCGGCCACCAGCAGGGGCGGTGGCGTCGCCATCGGCAGCAGCGCCTGGCCGGCGTCCAGCCGCGCATCCTGATCGCCCCTCAGCACCGCGACGGCGTCGCGGAAGGCCTCACCGCGCTGCTCGAAGGGTATTCCGAACAGCGGATATTCCACCGGACGGTCACCGCTGGCGACACCCAGCAGCAGCCGGTCACCGCTGAGCTGTTGCACGCTGGCGGCGGCCTTTCTGACCAGCCAGGGCATACGCAGCGGCAGCACCGCAGCGGCGGTGCCCAACAGTGCACGCTGCGTGGACGCCGCCAGATAGCCCAGGTAGGTGAACATCTCGAACACCTGACCGGCGTCGCCAAAGTGCGGGTCGTAGAGCGGTACATCGCGCAGCCACAGCGCACGAAAGCCGAGGCGATCGGCCAGCTGGACACGTTGAAGGTGTTCGCTCAGATCGGGGACGCCGAAGGCACGACCATCGCGCAGGCGGGCGGCTTCACCGGCGGGGCTCCAGTCATTGTCCAGCGCCAGCTCCAGACCCAGGGTCAAGGGGCCACTGGTCAGTCGTTGCAAGCTCATCTTGGCTCCTGCCTCGAGGGGAGGCGTATCAGTTCGATAGAACGCTAGGCGCTGTCCGAAAAGTCGACGAGCGAAGGTTAGACAAGGCAAAAATCGGTGAGAAAGCGCAGTTTACGGGGTGTAAATGAGCATTTTGATCCGATTTTTAACGCCGTATTACCGAGCGCAGGCACTTTTCAGACAAGCCCTAATCGTTGTAATGGAGTGTGGCGCCGTCAGAGGCGGGGAAAAAGCGGCTCGCGGCGGAATCACTTTTTCGTTTGCGGCAACAATCGACACGAAACATCCGATGATGCTGGCGCAGGCACGGGGCAGGGCGACACCATTGAACCGATACCGGGAGTCCTGCTTCACTAGGACAATGGTATCGGCGATAAAGGTATCGCCGATAAAGGTATCGCCGACTGGGGCCGGCTCAGGGAAGGGCAGCGGGCGATGCCACGGCATAACGGGAGGGAACAATGAAAGACGAGACAACCCAGCAGGTCATCCTGGCCGGAGAGCCGATCGAAGAGCACCAGGGCCACTATTCCGACGAGCGCTTCTGGGCCAAGGTCGGGCGCTACGCCAAGGCCGCCGGCGAGGTCACCCTGTCCCGGGCGCTGACGCTCTATTACGCCGCCCGGGACAAGGACACCCCCGTGTGGGCCAAGACCACCATCTACGGTGCGCTCGGCTACTTCATCTCACCGCTGGATGCCCTGCCGGATCTGACCCCGCTGGTCGGCTACACCGACGACATGGGCATGCTGGCGGTGGCGCTGATGACCGTGGCGGCCTACGTCAAGGACGAGCACAAGGACAGGGCCAGCGCTACCTTGAAGCGCTGGTTTTCCTGATCAGCCCTCGACGTCCACGACCACCTTGCCGACGGCCTTGCCCGAGGTGAGGTGGGCGTAGGCCTTGCCGACGTCGGCCAGGGCGAAGCGGTTGTCGTCCACCAGCGGCGTCAGTGCCCCCGAATCGATGATCTCGGCAAGCGTCGACAGGATGGTGCCGTGCACTTCCCGGCCGACGTTGTGGATCATCGGAATCAGCATGAAGATCACGTGCAGCGAGGCGCCCTTGAAGTGCGCCGGCGTCATGTCCAGTTCGGCCAGCGACATGGTCGTCGCCACCTGGCCGTTGAGCTTGACCGCATTGAAGGAGTTGATCAGGTTGGGGCCGCCCACGCTGTCGAAGATGACGTCGAAGCCGGCACCATCGGTGTGCTGGTTGACGTAGTCGTCGACGCTCTGGGTCTTGAAGTCGATGGCGGTGGCACCGAAGCCTTCGATCAGTTCGCGCTGATGCACTCCCGAACCGGTGGCGTAGACCTCACAGCCCAGGTGGCGGGCAAGCTGCACCGCCACATGGCCGACGCCACCGGCGCCGCCATGCACCAGTACTTTATCGCCGGTTCCTGCGCCTGCGCGGGTCAGGCCCTCGTAGGCGGTGATGGCGACCAGCGGCAGGGCCGCGGCGTCACGCATCGACAGGGAACGCGGTTTGTGCGCGATCAGTCGGGCGTCGGCGAGCATGTACTCGGCCAGACTGCCCTTGAGGTCGGTGAGCCCGCCGGCGCAGCCGTAGACCTCATCGCCCGGGGCGAAGCCGGTCACGCCTTCGCCGACTTCCTCGATGGTGCCGGCAAAGTCCATGCCGAGTACGGCGGGCAGATCCGGCGCGATCGGCAGCTCCTCCTGTCCCAGCTGACGGATCATGGTGTCGATGGTGTTGACGCTGGTGGCGGCGATACGTACCACCACCTGACCGGCGCTGACCTGGGGGCGAGGCAGGGTGGCAGATTCGAACGGCGCGTCCTCGCCGTAGCGGTTGAGGACCATGGCGGACATCGATGATGTGGACATTGTCGGTCTCCTGTAGAGGGTGTGGATCAATGCCTACAGGATTGCCGATGCCGCCTTGGAAAAAAACGCCATGACCCGGGAATCAGTTTCTGGAAATCGCTGACAGTGCGCGCCGGCTACGGCGTAGTAGGGCGTAGTGCTGTCAGTGCCTGTCCCAGATCGGTGGTGTGCCGATCTTCTCCAGCAGGAAGTCGATGAACACCCGGACCTTGGCGGTCAGCACGTTGGCTTTCGGGTAAACCAGCCAGATGGCGGAATGATCGTCGACCTCGTGGTCGGGCAGAACCCTGACCAGCGTTCCCTGCTCCAGGTCCTTGTGGATGCTCCACAGCGCATGCATGGTGATGCCGGTGCCCGCCACCGCGGCCACCCTCATGCTGGCGCCATCGTCGCAATAGACGCGGGGCTTGGCCCCGGCCGGGGGAAAGGTGTGAGGGGTGCGCATCCCGTTCTTTGATAACGCCCGCGGCGTGCCACCCTGAAAGGCCACCAGCCGATGGCTTTGCAGGTCCTGCGGCGTCCTGGGCACGCCGTGGCGGTTCAGGTAGTCGGGGGAGGCACACAGTACGCGCTTGTCGTCGGCCAGCTTGCGTGCCTTGAGGTTGCTGTCCTCGATCGGATAGTTGCGCAAGGCCAGGTCAAACCCACCCTCGATCAGGTTGGTCTGGGTATCCGACAGTCGCAACTCCAGGCTGACGCTAGGATAGCGTTCGAGAAATTCCGGCAGGATCGGTGCGACATAGAGCTGGGCGAAGGTGCTGGAAGCGGCGAATCGCAGGCGCCCGGTCGCCTCTTCGCTGTCCTTGCCGAGGGCGGCGAGCCCGGCGTCCTCCTGGGCCAGCATCTCCTTGGCGAAGGGAAGAAAGGCCGCCCCTTCCTGGGACAACGATACCTTGCGGGTAGAGCGATGTAGCAGGTCGGCGCCGACCTGATGTTCCAGCTTGGATAGTCGAGCGCTGGCGACCGCCGGCGCGATGCCGAGCTGGCGTCCCGCCGCGCTGATATTCAGCGTCTCGGCCGCCAGTACAAACAGGCGTAGTCCATCTGTGTCCATTCACTAGGCTCCCGGTGACGTTGATGGCCTCGGCACCAGCTTAAGGCAAGCGCCACGCCGCAGATAGCGCGGTTCGCTGCAGGGCCGAGGCAAGGGCTTGAAAGGACCGCGGCGCGGTGGTGCTCCGGCGATGCCTTAACCACACCTCGGCGATGCCTTACCCATGCCTCGGCGATGCCTTCACCATGCGCAGCGCCCCCTGGCCGGACCGGGCGGCAGCACCGAGCGGCCCCCGGGGCAGAGGCGCGGTATCGAGCCTGCACGAATTTTTCCAGGAGGCCGGGAGGCCGGGGGCACGGCGAACGCGAGGCGTCAGCAGGTCAGCGCGAGGCGAAGTCGAAGCTGCCATCCGTGCGCAAGTAGAACAGGCATTCGGCGTCCGAGGTGCAGGTCAAGAGCGGAGCCGAGTCGTCATTCGCGCTGAAATAGCTGCCAGAGGGAAGCGGTGACGAGCCCTGAATATCGGCCCCGCTCAGTTCGGCGTCGCCCTGGATGACAACCGCGCGCAAGGTATCACCGTCCCCGCTGATGGTCCCCGAGGCTCCTGCCGGGATCTTCAGCAGGGAGCCGTTGGCTTCTCCGGGCGCGGTGCTTCCCCAGAGAAAGGCCACTTCGGCGCCCTTTTCCTGCGACTGGCCGGGTACCTCGAGCCAGTTGATGGCATCGGCATCTAGCCAGACCATATTGCCGGCTTCCAGGTTGACGGGTTTCTCGCCATTGTCGAAGGCCTGGTCCGAGGGCTGGACCAGGTAGGGGCCTTTCAGAATTTCCAGAAAGATGGTGGCGCCTTCTTCGGCGATGGCGGAGGTAATGTGGTCCTCGCCAGCCGGCTGTGTCCAGAACGACCCCGGACCCATCCACATGGTGGCGGCATCCGGGTCATCATTGTGCACGGCACCCTCGATGACGACCGCACGGTAGGTGATGTTGTGAATATGTGGGGGCGAGGCAAAGCCTTCCTTGAACTCGATGATGGCGCCACTGGGCACATCTTTGGTGATGTCGCCCCACAGCACGCTGGCCTGGGGACTGGCGTCGCCTCTGGCAGGGTTAAGTGGCTGTGGCGTCACCTCCGAGCGCAGCACCACCTCGGTGGCGGCGGTGGCCGGGCCGGCGATCGAGAGCGTTGCCATCGCAACGCCGGTGGCAAGCAAGGGGAAAGCAGACAAGCGCATGGGATCACTCCTGAGAAGACGCTGGTTGGACGGCGGGGCCGGAGCTTCGGAATGCAAGGGTCGGCAACCGAAGCCTCGTTCAAGGCACCGCAGGGAGGAGCATGGTTACCGGCCCAGCAGTGAGGCGATGAACGGTATCGGCTGGGGTTGGGGGGATAAACCGCCTATATTCGAAAAATAAATCCGGAGAATCCGAATAATGCTCGTCCACAACATGCGCCTCTTTCTGACCATCGTGGAAAAGGGCAGCCTGGTGGCGGCGGCCAGAGAGACGGGGCTTTCCAGTACCACCGTGTCCGAGCGCCTGGCGTCGCTGGAGCAGTACTTCGGCGTGGTGCTGATCAATCGCACGACCCGCTCCATCAGCCTCACCGAAGAAGGCCGTACCCTGGTCGAGGGCGCCAAGCAGGTGCTGGCAGAGCTTGAGGAGCTGGAATCCCGCATTCGTCATGGCGCCCAGACCCTGTCCGGGCCGATTCGCATCAGCGTGCCCATCGACTTGGGCCGCGGGGTGGTGTCCCAGGTGATGGCGAACTTTGCCCGCGAAAACCCGGATGTATCGCTCGAACTGTCGCTGTCGGACGGTTTCACCGATATCGTCGGTCAGGGCTTTGATCTGGCGCTTCGGTTCGGGCAAGTGCTGGACAGCAGCCTGCGCATTCGCCAGCTGGGATCGTTTCGCCGGATCGTCTGTGCCGCCCCTACCTACCTGGAGCGCCATGGCGTTCCTGGCATCCCCACGGAACTCGCACAGCACAACTGCCTGGTGATGCGTTTTGGTGCGGCGCTGGACAACGTCTGGAGCTTTGGGCCTGAGGACGCACCGCAGCAGGTGACGGTAAAGGGCAATCGGATCGCCAACGACGGCTCACTGGTGCGCCAGTGGGCGGTGGAAGGTCATGGCATCTGCCTCAAGTCCGAGCTAGACGTCCAGGAAGACCTTGAACAGGGACGGCTGGTGCCACTGCTCGAGGACGTGGCAGCGCCCCCCAAGCCCTTGCAGCTGATGTTTCCTCCCGCTCGCGACCAACCCCGGCGGGTGAAGGCGTTCGCCGAAGCGCTCTGCCAGGAGCTATCTGTGAGAGAGCAGGCCGTCACGGCCTACAGGGCTGGCAGAGAGAACCGGTAGAGAGAACCGGTAAAGAGAGCTGGTAGAGAGCTAGCAGAGGGAACTCTAGGTACAGAGAGCTGGCACTGCCGGGCGTCTTGTCGGGGGAGAGAATGTGAGGGAAGTGCCTGAAAGGGCAAAAATTGGTCCCCATTATACGGATTTTGCGAATTCTGAAACCGGAAAGCGGCCATTCTGAAGCCATCTCGACTGGGCTAAGTTGGTCCGAGTGTCATCGAGCTGAATGGTAGCCACGGGAGGCCGGCGTGCAAGGCGCAGAATGGCTCGACCATCCGCAGTGCCAGGCCGGCGACGGATTCACGAATCTGTCCGAGGGGATTGTCATGCAGTACAGAAATTTCACCACCTTTAACGTATCGGTACGCCGAGGTGCCGCCTGGGTGACCTTCCTGGATGCCCCGCTGGACCCGAGTGGTGCCATCTTTCTCGACGAGATGAGCAAGCTGCTGGATTATCTCGAGCGCGATGCCAGAATCGATGCCATCGTCTTTCAGTCTCGGTTCCCTGAAGTGTTCTCGCGCCTGGCGGGATACAAGACATTGAAGGGTGCCTCATCCCCCCAGGTCGGCGATGACGACAGCAGAAAACGTGAGTTCAAGCGTCTTCTTGCGCGAATCGAAGACCTCCCGCAGACCACCATCGCCAAGGTGGAAGGCATGGCCCGGTATGGAGGCCACGAGCTCGTCATGGCGTGTGACGTACGCATTGCCGCAAGAGGCCTTGCGAGATTCGTACCGATGGAGGTCGGCTTGACGGGGCTGCTGGCCCGTGGCGAGTCTTACGGGCACGAGAATCGTGTGGGTCCGGTCGGTGGACTGAGTTCCTTGCTGGGTAGCCGAGACTACGGAGCCGATCAGGCGGAATATCTTGGCACCATTCACCGTGCCCTGGATCCGGAAGATGTCGCCGCCTATGTCGATGATCTGGTGAGACGGCTGACGGGCCAGACCAGCGAGACAGACGAGCGCAGAGACATCGACCCTGCGTCGACACCCTTGCACGATAGCCCAAAGGAAGATGCGCAGACGGATTACACAGGCTTCGCCCTGGCCTAGTCGAGAGGAAGGACGCGCGACCTGACGCACAGTGACGAGCACTTCAACAGCATGATCGAGATGGACAACGGCCAGCAGGTCACCATCGAGCAGGAAGGTCACTGGGTCGGCGAGAACTGCGAAAGCTAGGCCAGGAGCTCAAGCCCTGCAGTGCCAAGTTCAGTAGCCAAGCACGGCCCTCGAACCACTTGGCTTGCAGCATGGCTGATCAAGACGAAGGCCCGCCTATGGCGGGCCTTCTGCTTTTCTCCATCAAGGCGATAGCGAGTGAGGGCGTTGCCACCTGGCCAGGTGCCCTCACACATTCTCGGGTGGGAGCGGTAGTTACTGCGCCTTCTCGATATCACCTGGCTTCCAGCTACCATCCAGCGCCGGTTCGGCGGGGGCATAGAGGCGCAGGATGGCGAAGGCCTCCGCCGCGCCGTCGCGCATTCCCATGGTGTTCAACAGTGGCAGCGCCCATAAATAGGTCTGTGTCGCTCGCTGGAAGGTCAGCTCCTCCATCAGCTGCTGGGCGGTCTGCTCGGTGGGACGGTTCTGTTCAAAGGGCAGGTTGGCAAGTTCCGTCGCGCGCTCGGCCTGGGCCAATGCGACCGGTGTCAGGGCCAGTGGCAGGGTCAGGGCAAGACCGGCACAGAGAAGGGGTCTGGACCGGCATTTCATGATCGGCTCCCGCGGCGTGAAAAAGGGGCGACCCGCCGGCAAGGGCGGCGGGTCGAACAGGGGATTACTCGACGAGTTCAAAGTCCGGGAGTGAGAAGGACTTGTCGAAGAAGGCCTGGCCTGGTGCGTAGAGGCGGAAGTACACGAACCAGCCGTCATCCTCGACCGTCTTCATGTGGTTGCTTTCCAGGCCGTCCGGGGCATCCGGACCGATGTAGAGATCGATGGAGCCGTCTTCGTTGTACTGGAGCTGTTCCATGCGGCTGTCGAGGCTGACATCGGAAATCTCCGTTCCTCCGTTGTCATAGGGGCGGCGAGTGTCTTCGCTGTAGAGCGTCAGCGACCAGAACTGCTCCACCGGGACCTCCGCCGGGACATGCAGCACGTAGTTGCGATCGGCGCGCAGCATGTCGCCGTTGGCGTCACGCTTGGTGGTCATGTAGACCTGTCCCGCGCCGGGCGTCGGGTTGACCATGCCCTCGCTGGAGCCGACCGCCTCGTAGAACCAGGTCGCACGTTCGTCGATCTGCTGCAGCGTATCGGTGGCCTGGGCGACGACGAAGTCGAAGCTCTTGTACCAGGAGGTGCCCTCCCACCAGACATCCGCATAGCGCGGATTCACCTGCAGGTTGCGGGTCATCAGCTCACCCAGGGCCGCGCCCTGCAGCAGGATCTCTCGCTGGCGCTCGTCCGGTGCAAAGGCCTCGCCCTTGATGATGCCGAGCGGCGCGAGCATCGCCATCCACGCCTTGTCGATCTCGCGCACCGGCTCTTCGTCGATGATCGAGGCGAGCTTTGCCCAGTAGGCGAGGCCCCGTGGGGCGGTGGCGCTCCACTCGACGTCCTTGCCCTTGACGAAGGTGCTGGGCGAGGTGTCACCCACAGGCCCCATCTGGTATTGGGACACATAGGTGTCGTAGTAGGCCGGGTCGGGATCGAGGATACGGATGCCCACCAGCACGTTGTTCGTCTCGCTCTGGTAGACGTGGGCATCTTCCTCGCTGTAGTCGTCGGGATCGTCACCGGGGCCGACCACGATGTAGGTGGCGCCTTCGCCCTTGTCGGGGCCGGTCAGGCCGAGGTCGAATACCGGGCGCATCCACATGTCGAGCACCCCGCCGGCGGTCTGGCCGGGCGGGTAGTCGATCTGCACCGGTCCATCGGAAAGATCGGTGAAGTTGAAGATGTAGGGGGTCGTCAGGTTGGCGGTGACGATGCCGCGTTTTTCCTTGAGCGTCTCGAGGACGGCAAAGGCACCGGGTTCATCGGTACCGAAGGCTTCGCCCTGGTTGTCCCGCCAGGTCGTCGTGCTGACCAGCGGCGTCGACCAGATATAGGCCTGGGCGGCCCGTTGTACGTCCATGGTATCGAACAGTCGCTGCGACGCCTGTTCATCGAAGTAGCTGTCCTGCAGTTCGATCTCGCCGGCGGGCGTCTCGATCACCTCGTCGCCCTTGAGGGTTGCCTGATCGAGTGGAACGGCCGCCTGCGCAAGCCCCGAAGCGCAGAGCAGCGCCCCGGCGACGGTGGCCGTGGTCATGTGACGAAGCATCTTCCCGAACTCCCTTTCTGTTATCGATGGTGGTCTGAGCCGGGCGGAGTTCGCCTCCATCGCGCTAATCCGCGCCGTCGTGCTATCGATCCGGTCGTGCCTGGTTGCGTCCGAGTCTCGTGTGGGGGCCCTGCGCATCGACAGGACGCAACAAAGCCCGCCCGGCGCGGCGCCTGATTCGCCACCGCTCGAGAATCGTCTTCAAAATATTTCTGATTTAGAAAGCTGGCACAGAGCCCGAGATCCCGCCACTAAGCCACCTTCGGGCTGATGGTGATTCTGCATACTTTCTATGTGACAGGATCCAGGCTTGCCTGGTGTCGTTTCGAGTCGTAGCTGTCAGGGAGCGGACGAGGCATGGCTGGGGCAAACACCAGGGATGGCTGGCAGGAAGAGAGCCGTGGCCTGTTTGCGTCCGGGGGCACGCCGTTTATGGTGTTGGCAGACATGCCCAGGTCCGATGTTCCAGACGGATGATCCCAGGGGGAAGGTGGCTACTTGGCGGCGGGCATGAAATGAAGATGGGGATGGCTGTTGTCATGGTGAGCGGCCGCCAGGCGACCGCTCACACCCGATGGGGTCAGGCAAATTTCCGGGAGAAGGTGACGAGGGTGGACTTGAGGTCCCTGTCGTCCACCGCTTCACCGATCGAGCGGAACTTCCAGCTCTCACCGTGGCGGTAGACGCTGGCCATGATCATGCTGATCTTGCCCGAAAAGCTGGCGTCATTGGCGACATCGAAGGTGCCAAAGACCGAACCACTGCCGTCATGAATACGAATGTTGGCATAAGGGATGTCGGCGAAATCCTGCTTTCGAAATGAGTTCAGGACAAGGCCGAGTCTGGTGATGTTGGCAGGGATCCGATTGAGGTCGATAGAGATGACCTCGTTGTCGCGGCCGTCGTCACCGCCGATATCGCCGGTCAGGTCGTCACCGCTATGGTGGATGGCTCCACACCTGGATTTCAGCTGACCGAAATAGACGATATCGACGACCTCGCCTGACTCATCGAAAAGCCCTACCGAGGCGTCGAGGTCAACGTCTACATTCCTTGTTTTTTCGCCGCCAAAAAAGCCTTTGGTTGTCTTTTTGATGGCGCCCCAGTTTACACCGATTTCGATACGGGAAAGGGAGCTGCCATCCTTTTCAAGACTGATGCGCTGCCCCTTGGAGAGATTGATGCTCATATGAGATTTTCCTGGTGATGTCTATTTAGGCTCTTGCGAAACGATATCGGCCGGTTGAAATAGGCCGAGACAAGGACGAGAGGTGATGACGCTGCACCTTTAGCCGAAGAGCCCGAAGAGGCCTTTCTTTTGTAGCTTCGCCTGGTCGACATTGGCGAACGTCTTGGTGATGTTTCGCTGGCGGTTGTAAGAGGGGCCCTTTGACGCCTGCTTTCCCTTGAAGACCGCTGGGCCGTTGACATCAACATCGACTGAGCTTCCGTGCCAGGAAATCCAGGCGGTTTCTTCTTCACCTGGTCGTGAGGTCTTTCCAGATGGAGCGAGGATTACCTCGGACTCCGTGACGATGGCGTAGCCGATGACGTAGGTGTAGATGTTGGGGTTGGCTGCGCTTATATCCTTGGAGAAGTCGTAGGAGCAGACGACGACATCCGTGCCGCAGCTCATTTTCATTTGAGGCTTCAGCGATGCGACCGAGACGGCGCCGTTGCCAAGCGCCGAATAGACGCTGAACACCATGGCCACTGGCCCACCGGCCCTCCTGGCGATGTCCTTGGCTACCGTGATGACTTCCTCTCCCGGCATTTCCTGGCTGGCATTCTGAACATCGCCGTGGTGATGGGCATAAGGCGCCTGGTCGAGCGCGCAGCGGTACTCGGCATCGACCAGATACATCTGCCCGTCTGGAAAGAGAATCGAACAGCGAAGGTCCAGATCATCGTTGTCACTTGAGGCATCGCCGTTGTCTACCCACTGGGCCTTGACGACCAGGTCGGTGGTGCCCTTGGAGAGATCGATCGTGGCGGTTTCGTCGACTTTGTTGAGGTTGATCATCGTCAGCTTCCTTACTGTTGATGTTGATACTCGGCTTGCAGGGAATGGATTCGCTGCGCCCAGGAGCCATGGCAGGTCTGCTCGAGCATTTGCCCGTTGTCCTGGAAGACGGCGTCTCCACGTGTCAGGAGTTGGTTGGCCTGTTGGCGCTGTCGCTGGATGGCCTGCTTCAGGTGGGCCTCGATGACATCGATCTGCGATGGGTGGATGCAGGTCTTGGCGTAGAATCCCCAGGCGATGTCCTGAGCGACCTCACGGGCCAGTGTCTCCGGCTCGCCGATCAGGTCACAGACCGGCGCCGCTATCTCGTAGCCGGCCGGTCGGAACAGGGTCACGATGCGCTCCAGTGTCGAGCGTAGCGGTGTGTCGTAGATCGTCATGCCCGGTTCGCGCTTGATGCCGAGCGTGCCCAGAAGATCGTTGGCGCCGATGCGCAGTGTGATGACGGGATTGCGCAGTTCATCCAGAGACTCGCCGATGGCATCCGCCGTCGCATCGCGAAACAGCGCGGTTGTCTCAAGAGTGGGCATCAGTGGCAACTGTGGGGCGCTGTCGAGGACCGACTTCCAGCGCGCCGCGCTGTGGCTGTCGAACTTCGGCACCACGATACCGTCCAGGGCGTCCAGCGCTCCCGCTGACTCGACCAGTTGGCGTAGCACCAAAGGCGAGCGTGGCCTGACGAATCGCAGATGTCGGGTATCTCTCGGTGTGCTCTTGAGTGCCTTGATCAGGCGCTGCACGGCCCAGGCGACTGCATCGGGTGCCACCGCATCCTCGGTGCAGAAGATGATCGAGCGTGCCCCGTGGCAGCCGTGGGCAAGGATATGGTCGAGACGCGGATGGGTTGCCGGAACATACAGCGAGGCGCCCAGCGCGGCGTAGACTCGGGAGACGCTCATGGGCGTGCCTCGGCGGTCAGGGTCTTGATGATCGAGCAGGCGTGGAAGGGCATGTCCGGACGCTCCACAACCGCAACGGCCTTCTCACCAGCCAGCAGCAACAGGTGTTCCACATCAGGATGGCGCTTGTCTCGCACCAGCAGCAGGGCCGGTACGCGACGCAGCATGACGCGCGTGGCCTCGGCAATGCCGGGTTTGATGTGATTGATGTCACTGACCTGATAGTCCCGGGCCAGGGTATCCAGCATCGTCAGCATCGATTGCCGCTGGCGGGCACGCTCGGCGGTGGCGGTGGCGCGGGAAAGGGAGCTATCGAGGCCGGTGAAGTGCGTTGAAACCTGATCCAGAAAGGCATGAGAGCGGTCGTGTTCGGCCAGGTCATCATGGATCACGCAGCCGTGGAAGGCGCCGGCGGGCACCTGGTCATTGACCACCGAGCGGGAGACGAGACCCGAGACGGTCGCGTTGAGTACGCCGGAAGGAATGGCGTAGTCGTCGAAGGTGGCCGAGTAGTCGGCGGTGCCTCCGATGTCCGAGATGACGGCCAGGCGCACCGGGACCGGCGACTTGCCAGCCGCTTTGCGTTCAGCGTTGTAGCGCGCCAGACTGGCACGCAGCTCCCGCGTGATGACGCCTTTGGCGGTCCAGGCATCGATGAAGACCAGCCGCTCTGGTGCCAGGCCGACGGTGTCGAGAATATAGTCCAGTGCCTGGGTGTCGATGCCACGGTCGCGAATAATGGAAATACTGTAGTGCTCGCAGGGCTGTTGCCCCTGCCCCACCAGGGCGCGCCGAAGCAGTGCGCCCACCGGCGTCCCGGCCCGAGCGAGGCTGACCAGTCCGATCGGTGCCTGACTGTGGCCGATGTCGGCCAGCAGACGGCCAGCGAGCGAGCAGACTTCCTGGGCCAGACGCTGGGCGTAGCGGTCACTCAGGGCGTCGAAGAGACTCAGATACCGAGCGCTGGGCGCCGCCTCGCGATGGATCATCTCGCTGTAGTGGGCTTGTCCCGTCTGAATTCGCCTTTCCTTCTCCTCGATGGACAGAAATCGTGGGCTGATCGGGGTCAGCAGGAACTGGCAGTCGTCGGGACAGTAGGATCCGTGGATGGGAGTAAGGCCGATCATCGAGGTCATTGGGCAAACTCCTGCAATTGGCGCCAGATCTGGCTGTTGGTCGGCGCCACGGCCATGTCGCCAGTCCCCATGAAGTCGATGTCGGACAGGCTGTCACCGAAGGTGAGCACAGTGTCTTCAGGGTGGCGTTCCAGCAGCTGTTCGAGGACAAACCTGGCGGCGCTGGCCTTGCAGGTGTAGTGAGGGCGCAAGGCTGCATTGCGTGCGTTGGCGTGGAGTCTCAGTCCAAACCGAGCGGAGGCCTCGCGAAGCGCCGCGACAAGGCGCTCTGGCAGTTCAGCGCAAGACTTGACGGAGAGATAGACGGGAACATCGAGGTCATGCAGGACGCGCAGATGGATGTCTCCACCTGGCGCGAGTCTGGCGACGAGCGGTTCGAGATGATTTCTGGCCTGTTCAAGGGCCGTCTTGGCCTCATCCAGGTGAGGTGCCAGATGCTCTGCCCAGGCCGGGACGATAGTGCCATCCAGTGTCACCAGGGCACCGTGGCTAGCGATGGTGTAGCCGCCTCGCGCCAGCAATGTCACTCGTTCGACCGCGTAGCTGGTGCGGCCGGTCACCGGAATGATGATATCGGCGGTGCGTTCGATCAGCTTCCACAGCGCATTTTGCTGGGCTGTCTGGAAGCAGAGGGGGGCTCCCTGGCGATCGACTGCAGCAAGATGGAGTCGCTTGTCCTCGGTGGGCTCTGCGCGATGGGTGCTGAACCAGGTATCGTCGAGGTCGCTGAGAACGATCAGGCGGTTGGTCATGGACAGGCCTGTCGGCTGAAGGATTGGAGATGGTTGGCTTCCAGTTCACGGCTAAGGTCGATCCGTCCGATACCGTCAAAGGCCAGTGGCAGGTGTCGAGCCGGAGCGTTATAGAGGTAGTGCCTTTTGCCTCCGGCATCCGGCGCCGCGTGCTCGATCCGGGACGCCACCGCGTCGGCCACGGCAATGGGCGAACGTGTCGAGCTTTGAAACAGCACTTCTTGTCCACGCTGCTCCAGCTGAAGCGCCAGGCGAAAGGGGGCGTCAAGATATTCACCCATGCCGAACACCACGACAGGCACGTCGGGGGTGATATCGATAGCCTCTAGCAATGCCTGCGGGGGCTGCTGGCGAGAGCTCATGACCTTGCCGTAGAGGCCTTCGTTCTCGATCGGCAGCGGTCGATGTTGGCGATGCGCAATCGCCTGGGAGAAGTCAGTGTCAACGTCGTCGGGCAGGGATGGAGCAAAGTCAGGGCGGGGGTGGAACGTGAATTCTCCCGCCATCAACTGGACGAAGCGTACCTCCAGCATCTCAGGCAGTTGATCGAGAAGCGCCTGTCGAGCGGTCGGCGAAAGCCAGCTCACCAGAGAGACGATATGGAGCCGCTTCACCCGAGCAAGCTCGGGTTGAATCATCAGCGCCCTTGCCAACTGGGCCAGCGTTCTACCGGTCGTGATCTCATCGTCGACCAATACCAGATCCTGCACCTCGCTGACCGCAGCTTGAGCCTCCACGCCAAGCTTCGCCAGGTGCATGGTATCTGCATGGGAATGGGCCTCCCTGATACGGATCCAGGGCGTCGCGACGGTGAAACGTGTGGTGTGATGGAAGACGCTGTCGTCATGGGTAGCGGCGAGGTGACGGCTAACCCCGGCACCGAGGCCGATGGCGGTTTCCGCCATGCCTACGACATAGGCGGTCGACCCCAGCAGCTGGATCGCGGACGCCAATTCTGCGTGAATGCTATCCATCGCGCTCGGGCGGACGGGGACATGCTTGCCCAGAACCCTGGAGATAAACAGATAGCCACGGCGCGGATTGAGGCGCGAGCCGAAGGCCAGCAGTTCCTCCAGCCTCTCTCCCTGCTCGTGGAGGGTCAGCTCGAGAGTGCCGGCACAGATGGTGGCACTATGCTGCGTGATAGGCACGGAATCCCCTATCGTTGGTGCAAGCGAGGGTAAGCCCATGAAGACGGGATCTGGCGCTTTCCTGGACGCTTGATGGATGAAGGTGGGGCGAAAAGCCCCACCGTAGCTGCTCAGTTTCGGGCTTTGGCTGGGGGCCAAACGTCTGCAAGCAATGAAGCGACAATGAGAAGATCGGCAGCTAGCCTGAGTTCACCAGATGCAAGAGCACCTATTGAGCCGATCCATCATGTCGTAATGCCCGATGCAGACTCATGGCCGCCAAGCCTCAGGCAGCGTTGAGGCCATACTTGCTGACAAGGTCAGCCAGACCGCCGTCGAAGCCCTGGCCAATGGCGCGGAACTTCCACTCTTCGCCGTGACGATACAGTTCACAGAAGATCATGGCGTCTTCGGTGCTGTAATCCTCTGACAAGTCGTAACGAGCCACTTCCTGGTTGTTTTCCGCGTTCACCACCCGGGCAAAGGCATTCTCCACCTGTCCAAAACTCTGCCCACGGCTCTTTGACTCATGGATGGTGACGGTGATAGCAATGCGATCAATGTCGCGAGGGACAAGAGGCAGGTCGATGACGATGGTTTCATCGTCGCCTTCACCGTCGCCTGTGGTGTTGTCTCCAGTGTGTTCGACAGACCCGTCAGCAGATTTGAGGTTGTTGTAGAAGATGAAATCTTTCTCGTTACGGCATTTTCCGTTTTTATCAACCAGGAACACGCTGGCATCCAGGTCGAAGTCATGCCCGGTAGTGATGCGAGCATCCCAGCCAAGGCCAACCCGAATTTTCTTGATGCCAGGCGCTTCCTTGGTCAACGAGATGTTGGCGCCTTTGGAAAGTGAGATTGCCATGATGACCTCCGTTAGTGGCTTTCGCTCTTTTGTCGGCTAGTGGAAGAGGTGTTACTGAAGTCCGTATTCCTTGAGGAATGCAGCCAGTCCTCCTGCGAAGCCATCTCCCTTTGCCGCGAAGCGCCAGTCACCATCTTTCTTGTAAAGCTCGCCGAAGATGACAGCCGTCTCGGTAGAGTAGTCTTCGGAAAGGTCATACCGTGCGATGACATCCTCACTGCCATCCTGAAGGATGCGGACATAGGCGTTGCTGACCATGCCGAAGTTCTGTCCACGACTTTCGGCTTCATGGATGGTTACCAGAAGAATGATTTTTTCGATGTTGCTATCTATGGCAGTGGTATCGACAATAATGCTTTCATCATCACCGTCTCCTTCCCCGGTAAGGTTGTCCCCAGAGGATGCGACACCGCCACACGGTGATGTTTGCTGTCCATAGAACACCAGTGACTTCGGCCCGCCGACCGGTTTCTCGCTGGCGTCCAGTAGCAGGGCCGAGGCATCCAGGTCAAAGTCGGTACCATCGGTCTTGCGCGCGTCCCACCCCATGCCGAGAATAAACTTGGTGGCGCCGGGGGCTTCTTTTGACAGGTTGATGCGGCTACCTTTACTCAGATCAATCATGATTTGCCTTCTCCTTGGCTGGTGGCAGCGCTCAGTAAAGAGGCGCTGGAAAGTCTTGAGTGGCTTTCCAGTGCCCCCTCAATGGAGGCATCGGCTGACTTATGGATCAGAGGCATGTTGTTCCTTCTCGGGAAATAGAAGGCTTGCAACCACGCCAAGCGCAATAAGGCCAAGCACCACGATAAGACTTACCTCATGATGGATGTGATACAGACCCAAGGCGGAGCTGCCGAGCTTGATAGCGATGAATACCAGCACGAGTGCGACGGCCTTCTCCAGGTGGATCAGGTACTTCGCTGCAGCTGCCAGCATGAAGTAAAGGTTCCTGAGTCCGAGTATGGCGAAGATGACAGCCGAATAGACCAGGAATGGCTCCTTCGTTACTGCGATAATCGCCGGGACGCTATCGAAGCTGAAGATGATGTCCGAGACTTCGATGCAAAGAAGACACAGTAATAAAGGTGTCGCATATAAGGGTGCGCTTCTAGGAAGTGAAAACCCTTCCTTTTTAGCAACGTCATCGGCTATTGAGCGTTTCACAAGGAACTTGTTTTCCACCAGGCGGGGCAAGACGGGCAGCAGCTTCTTGGTCAACCGCACCGACCAGTGGTTTGAATAGTCGACGGTTTCATCGTTATCCTCGCTGCCGTTGAACATCTTGATGCCCGTCCACAGGACGATGGCGGCGAACAATAGTTCGATCCAGTGGGAGAGTCCAAAGACAGCGGTGCCGGCCGCAACAAAGGCGGCACGAAATACCAGCGCACCAACGATGCCGTAGTAGAGGATACGGTGCTGCAAGATCCCCTTGATGCCGAAGCTGGAAAAGATGGCAACGAACACCATCATATTGTCTATCGACAGCGCTTTCTCGAGCACGTATCCCGACAGGAAGAGGCTGGCAAACTCTTCGGAGTATCTAAAATGAAGATAGCCGTAGAACGCTAACGCCAGGGATATCCAGAAGACGGACCAGGCGGTCGCATTCTTCAAGGTGACCTCTTCGCTGTTTCGGTGAGAAAAAAGATCTAGCCATACCGAAGAGACGACGGTTACCCCCAGAATTACTACGGCCTCGGAGGGGAATCCAAAATCCATGGGGACATTCCTTTATCAAGAGGGCAGGTCAAACTCTGACGGGGAGAGTCCCAACTCCTTGGCGATCTGTGATGCCTTGGCCTTCTCTTGGTCATCGAAGTTGCCGTCGGCCCCGCCAATAGCGATAGCCAGGCGAAGCACCATTCGTGCTTGTGCATCATTTTTCTTTATCTTTCCAATGATTTGCATTGAGGTTATGCTCGCGATATCGACGTCGGTGCCAGGGTTGTCCGGGTCAAGGCGATCCAGATGCTTCTTGAAACATTTTCCTACCTCAATCGGATCGAAGATCTGAAGGGCTTCCAGGTTTTTGACAAAGTTGAACGCCTTTTCCTTCTCTTCCCGAGTGATGCTTCCGTCGGCAACGGTAATCATCGCACTTGCGGCCATTGCCGATTCGAGAAAATCAGCATTGCGATATTTTTTTGCATTTGTTGCAAGGTCGTTTAACCCTTTCTTGGTCTTTTCAAGGAAGCTGTTCAGCATTTTTGTCTCCGTTTTTTCGTGGTTTTTTATTCCTGTCTCAGCGTATCCCATCGTGACTTTTATCGATAAGTGTCGACTAATCTATTTCGGTAGGTCGGTGACAAGGAATGATCGAGATCATTTTTTACAGGGAGGGTAAAGTTTGTGGACTGGGCATAATCTGGTGAAAAGGGGCTGGGTGACGACGCCATGCTCGGATCACTGTGAAGGGGAGTTCTGGTGACCGTTTCTGGATATCGTCATCTGTCGAGTGGCAACACGGTGTCAAACGACGACGCCAATAGCGTCAGCCACACTGATCGCGGCGTTTCATCTGGCCCCCGGCGGCCCCTTGGCGACGGGGCCGGTGTAGACAAGGGGGCGTGCCGTTGGCGGGGAGGTCTGAGGCGGCGGTGAAGGAAAGCCCTAGTCGCTGCCGCCCTCGACCATTTGCAGCAGCAACAGACGCTGCCCAGGCTGTGTACCGGCAAGAAGCTTGAGATTGGCACGCAGTTCGACTCTGGCGCCGACAGGACAAGGGGCGTCGGTATCGGCATTTTTCAACTCGGGCATGCCCTCGTTCACCAGAAACCAGCGTCCCTGGTGCTGCACGAAGTAGCCGACCCGTCGCCTGTGAGCCGCAGGCAGGCGTTCATTCGGGGTGATGGTGCGGTCGATGTGCCAGGGAAAGAGGCTCAGGTTGGAGTACACCATCAGGCGATGGTTGTCCGGTCGATATTTTTCGCCACGCTTCGAGTACAGATTGATGATCGGCAATTGGCCCGTGTAGTGCGTGCCACAGAACGGGCAGCGTGGTGCCGTGGCATTGTCGAAGACAAACCAGCCCTGCTCACAGGCGCTGTTGTGGCAGGGCTGTATCAGGTCGACGGTGCGTACCAGCGCCGACTCCCACTCGTCCGCGCTGGGCCGCATCGCCGGGTTGTGCAGTCCGTCAATGAAGGCTCTGTCGAAAAGCACCTTGAGGTAGGGGCCGGTGGCGGTGTAGGGGAGGCTGTCGGGGTCCACCCAGGGCAGTTCCGTGGGTCTTGCCCCATCGACGCTGAGGCGGTTGGAGCTATCCACAGGGTGCTCGATGAACACGGCCTTTTCCCCCATGGCCAGCCGCTCGTCCTCGACCGGGTCCTTGGCGTGGATCTTCTTTCCACGCAGAGGGTGACGCAGCAGCAGCAAGCTATAGATCATCACGGCCAGCGCGTGGCTATCGGTGCTGATGCTGGGCAGCACGCGGCGAGGGTCATCCCGCGGCAGGCAGCTGCTCATCACGACCTCTGGCGCGATGAAGTCGGGTGTGCCGACCACCTCCGGTGGAAACCGAGCGGGGACCACCAGGCCATCGACATCGATGATGCAGACCCGGCCGCTGGTGGGGGCCAGCAGCACGTTCTTGTAGCTGAGGTCGGAGTGGGCGAGGCCCGCTGCGTGCAGGCGTCGCAGAGCGCGTGCCAGTTTCAGGCAGAGCTGCAGGTAGCCAAGCCAGTTGCCGCGCTCTCTGGCATCCAGAAACTTGAATTGATGGTGAGGAGAGGCAAACCATTTGCCT
The DNA here is from genome assembly GCF_024124525.1 of Halomonas sp. OfavH-34-E. Lineage (NCBI taxonomy): Bacteria > Pseudomonadati > Pseudomonadota > Gammaproteobacteria > Oceanospirillales > Halomonadaceae > Halomonas > Halomonas sp. OfavH-34-E. The sequence goes on from NZ_JAMXRY010000033.1 coordinate 32,079, forward strand.
TGCTTGTCCTTGCCTCGAATCTTGAGCATGTCGTTGTTGAACGAACCATGCTCGAAGAAAAAGTGGTCGTGGTAGAACGGGGCCACGACACCGATGCGCCCGCCATGCTGGACCGTTGTGGTGGGCCAGCAGAACAGTTGTTTCCAGTAGTCCCCGGCCTCGCCTTCGAATATCCGCTCGCGGTAGGGGCCGGTGATCATGTCGAGCCGCTCGATGGCATGCACGTCCGGTGCCTTGCGGTAGAAGGCCACGACATAGTCCCTTTCCGGGCTTGCGTAGACATCCTTCATGCCGCCACTGGCGATGATTCTGTCACGGAACTTGATCGTCTCGCCGTTGGCGGCCGTCAGCGTGGTGATGGCATCAGTCATGCTGTCCCCCACCGACGGTTGATGCCGCTTCGGCGTTGGTGACGCCACCGCGGCGATGCAGCAGCGCGATCGTGCGGTCATCGTGGTGCCGTTCGACGAAGAAATCGAGATACTCCAGCAGCGGATCCATGGTCACCGTCGTCGACGGGGCCACCAGGTGCGGGCTGATGTCCTCGAACAACGACCACCAGAGGGGGCCATTGTGCAGATCATTGTCGGAGTCGAACTTCGGGTCTGTGACCCCATCGGTGGCCAGCACGAGCGCCTCCAGGTCAGGCAGCACCTGAACGTGAATACGCCGGTACAGATCATCGACCTCCTGGAACAGAGCCCTGTCGAGGAACCGTGTCTGGCCAGCGTGGTCACCGCAATCGGGCGTATTCATCAGACGGACGTCATCTGGCGCCGTCAGCGCTGCGATCGCGCCATCGCCGATGCCGAAGCTGATGATCAGGTGACCGTCTTCGGTCGCTTTATGGGCCGCCAGCAGCAGGGTCGTGGCGAAGGCCTTGACGGGGTGGCCGGAGGCATCGGCTTCCTCGACGATGGCCTGGTAGCCGGCATGAATCGAGGAAACGACGGTACTGCTCAGCGCTGTGATTGCTGTCTGGGGTAGTGTCGATCGATCCTTCGACCTCCACCATTCGGTCAGCGCCTTTTCCAGGGCGCCACCTTCTCGGTTCAGTGATTCGCCAAGGACCTCAAGGGTACGGGTGGTGGCCAGCCGGCTGCCTTCCCGGGAAAAGTGACAGGAGCCTGCTCCGTCACCGATGACCAGCAGGTCCCAGCCGCCTTCATGGTGGGTGATGACGCCATGATCATCGCGGTGACTGCCACGGTGGGCGTGTGATCGTCCTCGTTGCGACCCCACCGTCAGCTGCCAGCCTGGGCGGGACGCGCATCGATCGATGTCGCTTTCGGGTTTCGCGTAGGGTGCGGTCTGATCGGCAGGCATGTTCTGCCAAAGATCACGCGAGTTGGGGATGACGGCAAATTTCAAGACGGCATCCACCAGCGGTCGGCCATCATGGCCCACGCCGCGTACCCGTAGGCGATGAGAGCCTGTGCTGGAGGGGTATCCGCAGAGGCATGCCGGAGGCTGGAGCACCAGGCCGATGTCGTCCCCCTCCATCATGGTTACTTCGGCACATGCTTGCAGGCCGGAACACAGGCGGGTCAGGTCCGTCCGGTAAAGCTGACCCAGGCGCCCGTTGGGTATGCTCAGCGTCAGCGTGGTGATGGCTGGTTCATGGCCAGGGCGCGGCGTCATGCTCGTCGGGAGTTCTTCGCACGCCTGTGGCGTATTCGATGGACGGCCATCGTCGACGGGCTCATGGGGAGCGCTGGCAGCCTCCTTGTCGTGTACCGCCGGATCCTGCGGCAAGGAAGTCCGAACGTCTGCTGACTGGGCTTCGCCATAGGCGCGCATGGCCTCGCCGAGGTCTTGCCGGAAGCGCTTGATCAGGTGCTGGATCGTCGGCGATTCGGCGAGTCGATCCAGTTGCGAGGGGTGCCTGGGCCGAACATTCGGGTCCGGGTACAGGGTGGCGAGGATGATGCGAGCGTTGTGTCGCGGGGTATCGTATTTCACGTTCATCCAAGCCCCCGGGTCATATTGAAGCCGGCTCCATGGCTTTCGGCAACGAACTCGACCGACTGGTCGCACCAGGGACACTGCTGGACGCCGGGACCGTTGCAGCACATCAATTTTCCACAGCTGCACTTGGCGAGGGTGGTGCGGGCACCGCAATGGGGGCAGGGGGGAACGCCCTCGATCTGGCTTGTGGAAAGCGCCGCGTGAAGAGGCACGATCGATGACCACTCGAAGTAGCTTTCTTCCAGTGGGTAGCATCCTTCAAGACCGTAGAAGTGGTCCCAGTCACCCGTGCCGAAGGTACCGGGGACGGCCACACTGGCGTACTTGAGCAGATAGGGGCGAGATGTTCGGTGGCATCGACCGGTGAAGACCGCTACCCGTTCATCCATCGGTGCCCAGGATGATACGTCCGATTGCTTGATCAGGTTGATTCCCGCTTCTTCTGCCTTGGCGATCGACAGACGCGACGAAGTCCCCTCTGCGATATCGATGGCCTGGCTCTGGGCGGCCACGGAGGCGGTGACCCATTTTGCGAACCGTCCCAGTGCCTCGGCGCTGGCGGATTCCATGGCGACCACGTCATCGGTGAGGCGCTTGAGTAGCGCCAGGTCCGCCGCCGGACCCAGGGTCACGGCAATCAGGTGGGCGCGGCTGGCGAAGTGGCGTTGCCAGCGTGCTATCGCGTGATCGGTGTTGTCGGTAGGACGGCCGTCGGTCAACAGGTAGACGATGGGCTCCCAGTCCCCGCGCTGATCGGCAGTCGTCTTCTTGACGTCGACTTCGATGCGGGTCATCAGCTCGTCTAGGGCCGCCCCTAGCGCTGTACCGCCGCCAAGCGGCAGTCGTGGCGGGTAGAACGTCATCAGTTCGACCATCGGCACGATCAGCTGGGCCTTGCCGGCGAAGGCGATGACCGACAGGTGAACCGACTCCAGGGCGTGGGGATCCTGGCGCAGCGAGTCGACGATGGACTCCATCGTGTGTCCGAGTTCGGCCAGGGGGTCACCCGCCATGGATTCGGAGACATCGAGAACAAGATAGATCGGTAGACGACGCATCGGCGATTCCTCAGATCACGACCTGGACTTCATCGGGCGGTGGGGGCAGGTCGATGTCCTGGTCATCGTCCTGCTGTTGGCCGGATGCGGAAGCCGCGATCGAAGCCGACACCCACTGGAAGTAGTTGGCGAAGCTGGAACTGTCCATATGCTCCAGCGATACCGTCTGGGTAGCGAAGCGTTTCAGCTCCTGCGTCCTGGCCTTTGGCCCGGCGGCGCAGGCGATGATCTGGGCGAACTCCACGCCCTTGAGGCGCTCGACGGCACTGTTGAAATCCATGAGATCGGATGGTGAGCCATCGGTCATGACGAACAGCATCGGGCGAAAGTCGCCCTTCTGGTGGTCTGTCGAGGTACGGACATCCCTGGCGATTCGATCGCAGACGAAGTGGAGACCTTCTCCCAGGTGCGTCGCCCCCGAGCGAGGCAGCTCGATGTCATCGATGTGCGCCGTTTCCAGGGCCTGCAGGGGGACCAGCTCCTTCACCTGGTTGTCGAAGGTGATGATCGAGATATGTACCGTTTCGAGGGCATAGGGATCTTGGCGCAGGGCGGACAACATGGCGCTGATGCCAACGTTCACGGATTCAATGGGTTCACCGCGCATCGAGCCTGAAGAGTCGATGAGCAGATAGATGGGGAGTCGACGATCCATGTGAGTCCTCTTGTGATGGGGGCATGTCTTGGCGATATCGGTGATCTGGCTCTCGTCAGGGGCGGGGAAGCTGGGTTGGGCATCGAGACCAAGCCCCGGGACCAAGCCCCGGGGCAGGCATCGATGCCCACCTGCATAGGTCTTAGATGTCAGCGGCTTCGAGAACGGCGAAGCAAGCGACCTGAATGAGCAGGTGTGGCGCGCTTTCCCGTGTCCTCGCCGTCGACGTGGAGACGAGCTCCCGGCCCGGTGCTCTAGCAATTATTAGGTTTGTCTGATGCTGACAAGCCGGTGCAACCCGGAACCTGACCTGGGTCCTGGGTTGGGCGAGTCGAATGCTCGATGGAAGCTAGGCGCTGTCCGAAAAGTCGACGAGCGAAGGTTAGACAAGGCAAAAATCGGTGAGAAAGCGCAGTTTACGGGGTGTAAATGAGCATTTTGATCCGATTTTTAACGCCGTATTACCGAGCGCAGGCACTTTTCAGACAAGCCCTAGAAGGAAGGCTCGCCAAGGTAAGTAGACGGTGCATGGCACGTCATTCGTTGTGGGCGAAGGTAGGGTGACCTTCCCCCTGATCCAGGTCCGCCCCCGTTTCATGCGTCAGCGACACAGGCCTGGGACAGCAATTGCGTCAGGAGGCCCACTGGCATCGATGAAAAGAAGACGACAGGCTTGAGGGTATCGTGATGTCGGCCTGGTCGAGGGAGCGGGCCTGGAAAAGCGGGCCTGGAAAAGTGGGATAAAGGCGGATGCGGTCGGAGAACGCCGGCCCTGGCAGTGGAGGGGCGAAGCGAGCAGATAGGGACCAGCGAGACGGTGGCAGGGCGCCGATGGCGCCCTCTGTAGGATTCGATAAAATCCATTAACTCGTTGTTTTATTTTGTTTTATTTGTGTTGTTGGATTTTCGTTATACCATTCGCTATACCATCTTCCCTCAACACACGGCTGTGCATCCATGCCCTCGCAGCGAAGGGCACGCCCCCTGCCTACGTTCGGCTAGAAGCGGTCCTTCAACGAAAGCTGATGTAACGTTAGTCATTAGCCACATCAGGCCCGAGTGTCGGATGAATGGCTTAGTTGGGTTCAAGTTATTCAGTTATGCGACCAGTCATTTGCTTATCTCTGGAGCTGGACTCCGCAAAGAGGTCCCTCATGCTGGTCCAGCGTTCGTATAGGCTCTCTAGCTCGGCTTCATAGGGTGCCAATCGCCGCACTTCACCCAACAGATCGCAAGCTTCGGCTCTGTGTCCCATCCGCCACATGTCGCTTGCCTCATTCAAGATCCTACATGCACGGATCACTCTTCCACTCTCGTCAACCTGCACCTCTAATTGCTCGTCATAAGCACCTAGCAACTGCAGCCGTTCGATATTAGTATTTAGGATTTCCGCCTTCGCCTCAATATCACTCACTAGCTTCCTCGGCTCCGGGTTGCCAAATGAGAATGTAGGATACAAGCAGCCCGAAGTTATAATTTCATGGTTTTTAAGGGTGAATCTCAAAATCGATATAGAGCCCTCAACTATAAGTTCCTTATCGTTATCGGTGAAATTTTTACCGCATAATCTATGTAGAGCCTTCGCCAAATGGTGCACACGAAGAGCTTTTTCGAGACATGTCACGCTTCCATCTAGTGAATCTTTTAGGTTTTGTTTGATATTTTCTTTAACCATTTCTCGTTGGCTAGGTATCACAGCAAGCTTCAGCTGCCCTTCAATCTCTCTTTCCAAAGCACAATGGTTGGCGATATACTCAAAGTATTCGAAGAGAAGTTCGAGTTGTTTAAAGGTTTTACGACTCAAAGATTCAAGAATACTCGCCAGCCGGGCGTAGCATTGCTGGAACGAAGGACGTCCACTTGGGTCAGCAGTCAACATGTTTTTAACCAACTTCACTAGCTCTTGAGCTTGGGCATTCTGAGTAGGAGAGAAATGTCTCTCCCCACCAATTGTCCATTTTTTAAGCTTGGAACCCTTCCAGTTCCATACCTTAGTTCCCGGGTCTTTTGCTGCGGGATGGTAGCCCTGGAATAGCTCTGCGATTACCAAACCCACCGCGAACACATCAGGAGAAAATGTGTCGTAGGCATTGGCATCATGCTGTTCGGGAGCCTTGTAAGCGTTAGTGCCGCCCAGATGGTTATCTCGCCAGGCGTTGGCTACTCCGAAGTCTGCAATCCGGACGGAATACTTCACCGCAGCATCAACGCCTGAAGGTGGAAAATCGCGAAACTGAGCGCTCAGGTCTATGTAAAGTAAGTTCTCGGGTTTTACATCTTGATGGTGGTCCATGCCACGCTCGTTAGCTATTATCATTCCCTTCACTATCTGCAATGATAGGCAAATTACGCCCGTCAAACTTAGCTCCTTTCCTACTAAATCACTGAGATCTCCATCACAATAAGGCATGCAGATAAGAGGCACATTGTTCCAGACTTTGATGAAGTGTGGCTTGATAACTAACGGGTGACCCGAAAAGCCAATCCAGTTTCTGGCTTCGCGATCAAGTCGTTCAGTATCAACGAAAAGATTGCTTTCAAATTCCTGGATTGTCTTGTAGGCGATACGGTTAGGGATCGCATCCTGCTCAACAATGTAGACCAATCCGCCTCTTCCTTTCCGCCGTTCGACGACCCTTCCCTTGAAGACCTCTGTCTCTAGCAACCCCTGAGTGTGTTTATTCCAAGACATACGCTACTTCCTTTTGATGCTACGCAAGAGGCGAAAGAAATGAACATCCACTTTCTTGAACCTTAATTTACTTGAACCCCACCGCTGACTGCCGTTTGGCCGGCTAGACATCATAGTGGTTCGCTCAGTAGGGTGATCCGATCAGCAAGAAAGTGGGTTTCCTTTTCGTGTCCCTGAGAGGATGCTGATGACACCCATTCATGAGCGAGGTCTAAAATTTCCTCTTCGGCTAAAAGAAGATATTCAGCGCGGGCTGATATAACACCAGCTATAACCGGTGGCAAAAAATTGCTGAGGGAGAAACGACCGGCGCAGCTTGTTGACATCCAAGTATATAGCCTTGTTAGATTTGTTTTTTTCGGCGCAAGGTATATTGCCCATTTGTAGATCTATTCGTGAAATAATTACCATGCATATGGTTATTTGACTCCATACTCAGTCTCAGAAGAGCCGCCCCGGTATGTGGATCTTGTTTTTTTGCTGCTCCTGTTTTTCCTTCGCTGCGATAAATATAGTACAAGCCTGGTCGGGCTGATTTTGAATTTTTGTGTGGCACAACTACTAGCGTTTCTGATTCTGACTCATCTGACTCTAATTCAATACTGAATTCCAACAAGCTTTGCTTGATATACGCAATGGCTGGCTTAGTTCCTGACTTTTCTCCCCAGTGCCAATTTATTTCCACATCCCAATAGCCGTTTAAATTTGGATATATCCAGTCATTAAGTTTTGGAAAAATCTTCCAGAGCCATTGCCAAGCGAACGCAGATACAGCAAAAAGAACAATATTTAGGGAAGCTGCCCCTTTGATTGCGACGCCTAACGTAGATAACCCTGTAAGGTTGAAAAGTGCAGTGAATAGCAGCACCAGCGTCGCGTAGGAAACTGCAATCCAGACAATTATCTTTGTGATGGGAAAAAGGTTGATCATACTGCTTTGCCGTCAACAAAAACCAATAAACCATCACGCTCACTTATCAGACCTGTGCAAAGCACGTTTTTTAATAAAGATCCGTGCTTGGCGGCCATATAGCGCGCTCCCACAACCTCATGGTTTAAGCAAGTAACCCCATCAATAAAAGGGGCAAAATACTGATTGCGCCGCGTTAATGCCCAATCACTAGAAACTAGCTGGAAACCATCATGACAGTCGTTATTCGAAAGACTACATAAAGCTATATCCTCGGCCAGTGTTTGGCTTTTAGGAAGCGGGGCAGAAGGGCATAAAGAAGCCACTGGCAATACTGCAGCGTTTTCGTGCACAACTACACCAACACCGCAAAATTCTTCAGCAGACATCATTTCACGAACGCTGGAGAGTAATTCCTTTAAGTTTTCTTCGATTTTCAAGGTGCTTCCTTCTCTTAAATCTAATATTGTACTAGTTACCCAAATCTCGCTCTGCATGCTCATATGTGCTATACAATTTATTGACCCGACCAACCAACTTAATTCCGCCTTTAGTAGCTCTATCTGTCCAGTAATGTCCCTCAAGCTCTTCGACTGGAGAGCCATGTATTTCTAGGGAAAATGAACCATGATGAATCTCACTTCGAACGCCTTGCAACTCAATCTTAGGCTCGTTTCTATATACACCAACCAGCTTGAATAGATCATCATCTTCTTGCTGTTCTATGCTGTGGGCCACCAAAACTGATTTTGATTCCTTTGTCATCAGCCTTAAGCTAAGAAAAGTCATAGATTTCCTAATAACCGCGTAACCATAAATTGGTGCGATCCCTTCGCCTGTTTCTGGGTTTAACCAACTACTCTTCAGTTCAGCCTTCCAGGTTCCTCTCAAGTCAGGTCTCTTGACATACCATCCTTTGAAAATTTTCCAAGACCACATATATTTATTAAATAAAGCAACAGATAATGTTATGGTACCAACTACGGTGCCAAAAGATTTTACAAAATCGGCACTCAGAACTGGCATCCTTTGAAGCCATAGGGCAAGCAACCAAACTGCAATCGTAAGGCCAATAAAGGATGAAATATGAAGTCTAGTTAACATGATTCATATCCTAAGTAATCCCACGCATCACTCAAGAACTGATGCGCACTTTCTCTTGTCCATGGCTGCGACCCCCTGAAAAGGTATTTAAATCCACTTACTTCTCCCCACTCAGAACATATGTCATATGACAAAGTGTTAATAAACAGCTCCGCGATCACAGCTCTTACAGTCTGCTTGAATGTTTGATGTTCAAAGCAAGATGTTGAAGCATTGAAAACTAAGCATTCAATGAGAAAACTCGGTGCCTCTTTCGCCGATTGGATACCATTTGACGCCATCTCGTTAGATAAATTCTTTAATATACGAACAACTCTTTTATACTTTCTTGAAGTAGCGTAATTTTTTGAAGTGCCATTTTGATAATGTTGTTCTGGCCAATTCCTGACTCTAGGAGGGGCATAGTCATCAGGAATCATTTCTACGCCCGAATGATAATAATTTGTTGTTAAATATCTCCGATGCTCAAAAAAAGCGGCTACATCTGACTCTATGCGATAAGTGTTTGCCTTTATGTCGAATGCTTTACTGCCACGCTTGACAGATTCTCTTCCGAATCTAGATACAAGCGCTTCTTCTAATTCATTTTTAAAAGTCACGTATTCATAATTTGCAGGAACGAAGCTTTTAGCAAGCTCCATTTTAACATTGTCATCAGGGTATTCTGGGAAGTACGTGTCAAAACAGAGAACGCCTATATCTACATCACTATCCCGCCTTACATTAACCCTATTCCTGTAAGAGCCTTGTGCAAACACTCTGATATTCCGGTTTTTTAACTTATCACTAGCTTGAATCGCCTGCTTTATTTGCCTTTCAGTATTTTCAACTCGCTCTTGCTCTGTCTTTCCCGGCCCTTGAGACCAAGCAGAGAATACAGATTCCCAATCTCTGTTCATGAACTTTCTCCTTACTTAGACAGGCAATTGCCGCTCACGGTAACTGGCGACAGAGCGCAGCGAAGGGAACCAAAAGCGGAACGCTTTTTGCGTCCAGCTGACCGCTTTGTTCTAACTAAACTTCATCCAGCACCGCTTTTCCAAAATCCTCAACGGCAGCAATCCAATTGACCACTGTACCGTGACCAATTGATGTAACCCTGTGATTTCCTCTCCCAGCTGCCTCATTATCCTGATCTGCTCGATGAACTATTTGATGACGTCTATCCATGACGAGTTGAATCTTGGCAAAATGAGGCCGGATCTGATCTACGTTAATTTGAACGCTTGAAAGAAATGCGGCGACTTCAGCTGAATTGTTGTAGTTTGAACGTTCCAAGTGCCTATTAACTGAGGACTCAATCACCTCGTCTACAGTTTTCCCCCGGTGGGCTGATAGAGCCCCCAATGTAAACTTCGTGGCCGTAGCCGAAGACACCAAAGGAATATTCTGTAGTACCTGAGCAGGTGCAGAAGGCAGCTTCCAGTATGCAATGCTTCGAAGAAGGTCTTCCATGGCAGCGTGTAGCATTACAACTGCGGCTCTCAAAACATCAGTCTTTAAATGCCCCCGCCTGCCAGGACCATCTCCCATCAAGTAATCCTTGTATAGGTCGGCAAGGTTTCGCACCCGCTCAATGTTCTGGTTGAACCTGGACTCGATGGTGGCTTTCATTCTGATCCTTTAGGTATTAGGAAGGGTGGACACGCTTGCCACCTTTACCGGCGGGGCCACTTTGGGTGCGTAAGCACCCTCCGGACCAGTCAGGCCTTTTGGAGACCATGCTGTTGCGAACTTGGCATAGATTCATCCATTTCTCCACATACGCTACTCCAACGCGTAGCATCCCCGGCACAAATTCGCATGATTTCTTATGACTCCTACTTGCCCTGTACCTCCAGCGGAGCCCTGTATTGGCGCGGATTAGCGGCCAGCGCATGAGCGCATTAAAACCGACGGGTTTAGCGCGCAGGCGGGGCGGGGTGTCGACAGCTCGCAAGGGCCGCGCATTTGATAGGGCTTCAAAACGGATCAACCCCGCCATATGGCGAGGTTGGTGGCGATAGACGCAGCTTGGAGAGGGTGGAGCTGAGCTCTAGGCTGAAGCGCTTCCCAGAGTTGCCTCCAGCTCCTCAGTCGTCTCGCTGTCTCCATGCTGTTTTGGATGGCCTCTCTCGGTAGTTCACCGCTTAGCGCTGGGATCTCTGTTTGATGCTCATCGCTGGCGTTGGGTGGCGGTAGCAGTAGCAGCTTGAGGAAGAGAGCACCGATAGCGGCCAACTGTTTTCGCTCAATGTCATGTTTGACCTGTTGGGTTTCCTGCTGGTCGAGGTGGCTGAAAGCTCCTCTACGGGCTGCTTGCTGGTGCCGGTCTGGTGGACGGTGTCAATCTTGTGGCAAAACCGAACTGGGCCATAAACAAGGCGTGGGTCATCTTTGAGCAGCAGGGTTGATGAGGTGCAAAAGTACGGTTGAGCCCGGGCAGGAAGCGCTTGCAGCAACATCCAGGAGCAATAATCGAGGAAAAAAGCGCCGGAATGTCAGGGGAGGGGGGCATGGATCGCAGATCTGACATGGCGCCCTCTGCAGGACTGATACATGCCCGTGGTTACTGGGCTGGCGGGAAGAAATGTGCTCTACCATACACCAGGCCATACATGGCGCCGTCGGCTAGGCTTGGGTGGGAGGCTGTTCTAGAGGAGATGGTAGCACGCCATGGGCTACCCTATGGCAGGTCGTGTTGAACGCCATCCTTGGCTCTCACTTCACTCCCAGCTGATCGCCTCAACGGCCTCTACCGTCTCAGCGGCCTTTACCTGGTCCTCAAGAGCCTGGCGCTTCCCTGTTGCCAGGCCGCTTGCCTGCATCCAGGCATCGGCTTTGGCGATGATCCGTGTCGCTAGCTCGGTCTTGTCCATTCCCCGGCCAGTGGCCATAGCATCCAGTAGGGGCGTGGCAGTGCCAGAGTCAGCCAGGAATGCCCGCGCCTCTCGCTCCTGCTTGTCCCAGGTCATCTGCTCTGACTCTGGATACTCGCTGCGAATGCTGGCGAGCTCGGCCTCATAGGCTGAGTTGATACGTCGCATGGCAGTTTGTCGCGCATCCTCCAGCTTCTCTGCCTCTGTCTTGGGCGGTATCCAGTACACGTTACCCATCAGCCATCTCCTTCTTGCGTACCGTCCAGCCGGTGTTGCCGGCAACATCCACGCCCTGCACGATTTCGTAGTCGTCTACGCCTGCCATGCCAGTGGGAATGACGTAGCAGGTGTCGGGATCGTAGTCCTCTGCGTCGATGGTGGGCGACTCTCGCCAGTGGGCCTTATGTTCCGGATACTGTCCTGCAATCACTGCTTGGCCGAGGACAACGTGGAGAACACCTCCTGGCCTTGTTGCACCAAAAATAACGGGGGTCCCATCACTCATCGGTGCTGCGTGCAAGTAATGACCATTGGTCGGAAATTCGCCGAAGTCATACTCTTTTTCTTCGCTACCTTTTTTAGCAGTCAAAACAAGGCCGTCTATCTCGTAGCTGTCGGGAGCATCGGGTACTGCTAAAAATGTAATCTTTATCATGCTTTCCACCTTCCTTTTGCGAAAAACCTTTCAACACAACTTTCTCGCACCCCAGAGCTGTAACTTACGTAGTAAAAGTCCATTCTGGCGCCTGACCCATTACTGGTTGTTACGCTCGACCAGAATAGCGACCCTGATCCAGTAGCGGTCACATCTCCTGCTGGTTCATCAATAAAAGAAGCTGGGAAGTTCCACGTTCCTTGTGATGGCGTGCGGTAAATAGCTCCAGCTGTGTTCGAGATATCTATATCTCTTCCGGTGGCGATTCGTGAGCAGATTTGGGTCCCATCAGCAAAGCGCACCCACCCGCCATTGCTGTTGCTATCAGACTCAATTAGCGGTGAGCCAGCTACAGCGGGCATCGTGTCGAAATTATTCGCTGCTGACAACCGCGCATAACGCGCATCGGCCTGTGATGTTTTGGGAACGTCGTTCGCACCAGTGCCTACGGAAGCTGTCGCCGCAGTGCCTAACCCTATATTACTACGAAGCATGGCAGCATTACCCACAGGCGACGCGCTCAGTGTATCCAGAAGCGCCAAGTCACCCAGGGTGCCCGACTGGCCAACGTCAATTCCGCCCTTAAGAATGTTGACGAGCTCACGGGCTCTGCGCTCCAGCTCCGTCAGCGTCTCAAGGGTCTGCTGATTTGCGTCCTCAACGGATTCGTATGCCATGATACACCTGCTTTGGTGGAAATTCTGGTTGTGTAGTACATGTGGTGGAGGCGTGGTTTTGCCTCACGCCAGCTGAGGGCTCAAGTTCGTGGAGAGCAGCTAGGCTGTGTGCGCGAAGCTGAAACTTACCCATAAGGTACGGGGCAAACCGAGATATCTACCATGAGTATGGGCATGGCCCAATCATCATTGTAGTTCCAGCCCTGGCTATTCCCGTATTCTCCAGCAGCTATGTATCTCGTATAGAGAGTGTTGCCAGACGTCCAAAACCCTGATTTATACGTGACCGGTATATCCTGGTAGGGTGCCACAGTGTATAGCCTGCAAAACGTGGGCATGATGGCGGTGCCCGCCACTATGGAGCCAACGGTGAACGTCTCTGGATCGCCGCCTGATGAAAGGTTCACGATTCTCGGTCTGTTTGCCGGGACATTGATGACGCCCCGCACCTGCATTGTGTACCAATCGCTGTGGAAGACGACCTGGCCGCTGTCATTGAAGACCTCGACCCCACTATTCCCTCTTGGAGCTGTCCACTGATCGAAGATGTAGTAAGTCACTGACGCGCTGCTATCATCGAATGTGAACCGAACGTAAGAGCGCCCCCCTACGTATCCCCCGAGGTATGTTCCTTCTGGTCGAATGACTTCCATGCTACATCTGTTACCAGAACCGCTCGCGATGTAAGCCACTGTTGGGTTATTGAACCCGGTAATATCGATACAGCAATGATATCCCCCAAGTCCGTTGGCCTTAATCATCGAGGAGCTGATGGTACCTGATTTCCTCAGGCTGAAGTTGATGTACTCTCCATCAACCTGCAAGGTCTGCCCATCAGCGGCAAATACCTGAAAGCCCGCAGCCATCAGTAAACTCCAAAGTAGAGGTACAAATCACCGACATTAGATCCACCTCCAAACGACCCGGAGCTGCTCTGCCAGGCATTTAAAGCACCCACATCCCAAGTCCATGAGATCCTGTCACCAGAGAAGCTGATTTGAGGCACCGGTGGCGGCCAGCCGTCGTAGAAGCGTTGAGCGATCGACCCGGGTGCAAAGAAGTAGAACGGAGCCCCATTTGTTAGTAGCGAGTGCGTCGTGCTGCCGTTATATCCAGAGGGGATTGTGTCGTAGCTTCGCGATGTCCATGGGAAGTACTTGTATCCCAGCACTCGGGTTAGCCGGTCGGTCACGTCCAGCGTTTTTGCCCCGGTGCTGCTGTGCCACGCCTGCAGTCCAGAACCCATTACCACATCCCCATTCTGACCAGCAGTCTTCCACTGGAGTTGTAGACCCGAATGCCATCGCCGTTCTGCACGATTCGTCCACCGCTTGCCGATGAATTGAGCTCGAAGGTGCCGTTTTCCCGGAAGGCGTATGCGGGCCTTCCGTTGACAGTCACTGAGGAAATGATTTCCTTGGGAACGATCTGATCCACTTCGATGTATTCGGCCTGCAGCTTGCCGTTCTTGAACACTAGAGAACCGTCGCCGGCACGCAGCTTCGTGAACAGAAGCTCAGAGATCATCGCCTCTTTGATGAATGTCTGGCTTCCCTGTGTGAAGAACGGAATGACTTCGTTGTCCGGGAGACCAGGCGGCGCCACGGCAAACGTATCGGCTCGGACGATAAAGCTGACCTCTTGGCCGTCATTCGCCAGCCCGATTCCGCCCACGAGCCCATTTGCGTCCACCCGCAGAGTCCACATCGCGTTGATGCGACCTGCCTGCTGGTCGATGCTGGCCTGGGCTTGCTCTTGGACACTGGCGATGTCGCTGCCCAGGGTCGCCTGCAGTGTCTCGATCCTTGTGGCAGTGGCCGCTGTATCCGATACACGGTTGACCACCTCCATCTGGTAGGCCGATCCGCCCGCCGCATTTTGAACGACTGAGACCGAACTGGTGATGGACTCAAGCAGACCATCCAGCTCTGCCTCTCGCTCCAGGGCCGGGATTTTATCAACCTCGTCGGAAAGCTCTGGCCACAGGTCTGACTGCTTAATCTCTCCGCTGATAAGCCCCATGATGACGGTCGGATCGTTATCCGTCGTTCCCTGGGCACTGAACCACGCGGATGTGTAGTTCGCACTCCATCCCCGAACGTAGTAGTAGTACGTGGTATCAGGGGTTAGGCCTGTGTGAACAAAGGACGAGCCAATGCCAAGCAGGTTTCCAACAGAGACAATATCCCCCTCGGCCAGCGGCGTTTGAGACCAGTAGACCTGCCACTTCGCGTCCGGATAGATGCCTTTGGGCTGAATCACGATCTCGAAAGTGTGTTCATCGATCTCTACGCTTGTTGGTCGCGACACTTGCTGACCGATAGCGTCAAAGGCTACCTGCTGGGACCACGGAGAGAATAACTGGCCGTTGCGCGCGCGCAGCTGAATTTCATACCTCTGTTCGTCGCTGACGTTGTCGATCGTCAGGTTTCCTGAGGCCACGAAAGGCCCTGCCTTCATCCATGCTTCATCGCCAACCACGCGGTAACGTGCCTCTACCTGCAAGGAAGGCAGCCCCACCTGGGCTGAGAACGAGTATCCCACCCGGATTAAGGTCTTGAATGAGCCGTCAGGGTTCTGGAACGCAGCCGACTGATCGCCACGCACTGTGGTAATGGCAGGAATCGGGGGTGGTATCTGGTCGATCGGTATCGGGTTAGTGATGCCCGGGTCATAAATTGGCGCTTGGCTGAAGTCATAGATATTGGTTGCCGCGGCTACCATCGTGACATCTGCAGTAAAGTCAGCGCCTGCTTGAACGTTGGTGATTTTGCAGTCGATGGTGTCCTTACCCATCTCGCCATAAGCGAACAGCTCCCCAACCTTGATTGAGTGACTGTCGCCAACAACCTCGAGGACCCGCGTGCTTCCAATCTCCTCACCGGTAACGGCATAGACGTCGATATCGCCATTTTCATGGCGAACCCGCAAGCCATAGACGCGAGATGTTTCGTACTGAACCTCACTATCAAGCGTGACGGTGTCACCAGAGACAGACTTCACTCGCCCCCAGCCAAGCCCTACTTTTATGGAGTCATAGGCTAGCCTTGCGCGATTTCCTCTGACGACAGCCAGGTTCTCCCAGTCCATCCCCACACGAAAGGTTTCGGGCCTGAGGATGGCTTGGCGCATGTAGTACTGGCCGTGGTGCCATGCCTCCTCAGCGCCCTCTACGCCCTGGGTTTCGAAGTCCTCGAAGCGTGTTGCGTTGCTCTCGTTGTAGCCGGGCGCATAGACGATGCGCTCTGCATCGGACCAGGTATCCGAGTCGATATACTTCACGCGCAGTGCATGTGGAAGATTCTTGTAGGATTTCTGGGAGCTCAGGCCAGTCGCATTGCGTGGTGTGATCACCTGAATTTCGGGCGCCTCGGGATCATCACGGACGACGCCGAATTTGCCGTCTTGTAGGCTGAAGGATGCCTGGCCACTAGTTGCGATAACTCGGGCGCGTTCCATGACCGTTTCACTGGTGTCATGAACCCAGCTGTAGCGAAGCCCCTGAAGGTCACACCAGATAGCCCACTCTCGGATTGACTGAATATCTACCTGATAGTCTTGCACAGGCTTGCCAACTTGCACGCCCGTCATAGCGTCAAGGTAGGCCCAGGCTGGGTTGCTCGTGGCCTGCAGAGAGAAGGACGAGCCATCGTAGACACGCAGCACCGCCTGCGTCTTTACGTTGAGCTGATCAATGACACCATTCAACTGATCCGTGGCGCGGATCCTCAAGCCCATGAGGACGTGATTACCTTTGTAAGAGGGGCCACCCTGAAACGACCGGAGCACAGACCATTGGCAGTCTGTGTAGACGGCTTCCACCCCGCCGTGATAGGAGGCTACGCGCGTGACCAGCACTTCATACTGTCCCTCCGACACCCTCCAGCGCTTGTTAACACGCTTGGTATCCTTGGTCGGTCCTTTGATCAACCATTCTGAATCCTGAAGGCGCCAGGTATTCGCACCTACTTCGCGGTACTCCACCCTGAACTTGACTTCGGTCTTGGACGTATTGCCGTTATCGTTTATGGAGAACAGGCCCTGCGCAAAAACCAGGTCAAGGCTAATCTCTCTCGTGTTAGCGGCGGTGGTACGCTGGACGCTATTGCCATCACTGACCCAGCGATCTTCATCAAGGCTCCCCACCCGGTTCAGCGCTGCACCCACGGCTTCTTCATCAATATTGGCGTAGTCGAGCTGGATGCTGTCGGCTGTGCCGATTTCCCACTCTACGTCCTCATAATCGGAGATGTTGGTTTCGCCAATACGGATGGCGTTTCCAATTTCAGCATTCTGGTTGAGCACAGGGTAGCCGTCCCCGACGCGATGACCGGCTACTTCCAGAGGTCCATATCCCAGGCACAGCACCATTCGCAGGTATTGGTCGTTGCCGGCGATCTCTGTAATAGGGTTCGCAGCCAGTTTGGGATACCAGCGTGGGTGGCCATACGTTCTCGGCACCACCCCATAGGGGTCGGCACGGTTCTGTGTGCCGGTGATGGACTGCCTGACGTTTGGTGACTGTACAGAGGGATTGCTCGGCATCTTGGGCGGAATTAAAGCGTTCACAGCCATTGAGCCGGCGAACGTGATGGCCGCCCCCACTGCGGCTTGCCCAGCGAGCGCAGCTCCCCCGGTCAGACTCGTGGCCCCGATCAGAGCAGGCGCAGCATATGCAGCGACTACCGCAACCGCGATCATCGCTATGGCTCGTCCAATGCCGTCTCCTTCTGGAGTGGAGTACAGGCAGACATGCGCGCCATCGGCGAGAGCATCACACCACTGATCCCTCTCAAGCACCCGGCCCTCTACCTGGGCGATGATGCACTCTGGAAGATCACCGAAGAGCCCAGCGAGGCTGGAACCATTTGGCACCTCTGCAATGTAGGCGTCAGTCGACAGGGGGCTTGGCCGCGCAACGATAGTGATCATGCCGGTAGAATCCTTCAATGCGTGTTTTCCAGAGAGGTCGTGTGTACTGCTCTCTGCGAGAGTTTGCGCCATGGGTGGTATGAAGCATCCACCCGGAGGCGATCACCAGGCCGATGTGGTTTACCATTCCTGAAATGTTGAACAGGACTACGTCATATGGCTGGGGGTGATCAGTTGGCGACCAGTCGCACTTTCCGCCTTCGATGAGGCTGGAGGTCTGCTCGTTAAGGGTTTCCTGATAGCCATTCATGGATGGAAGGTCTACGCCTAGTCTTTGGCGATAGACGAGTCGCACCAGCCCCCAGCAGTCCAAATGCGGGCCCCTGCCGCCCACGAGATACGGGATCCCTATGTACTCGCTGACATCCAGCATCAGAACAGCCCCGGAGATAAGCCAGGGTTGAAGATGTCCTGTGTGGCGGGCTCGTTAAGGATGTCGGTGGCGTAGCCGATTTCCATGGAGATGGTGGCGGGACTGATGTCATGCGAGAGCAGAGTAAAGGGAAGCGGGCCAATCTCCTTTGATATGCTGCCCTGGGCACTCACTCTCACGATGGTCATCTCAACCTCAGGCGGTGAGTCCACGCTCCGAAGGATCTCAACGAGCGTCCTCTCAACGTTGTCTACTTCCATCTGAAGGTTGGGGATTCTCTCCTCTACATCGTCCGGAAGGTTTAGCTGGAAGGGCAGGCCAATGTAGGTATCCCCCTCAAACTGCAGCGTGGTAGTGCTATTGGTGATTCTGATCGGCTCTGCAAGGTCTGGATGACGAAACACTGCCAGTGCTAGCAGAGCGGATCCGGCGTGCTGTGAGAACAGGTCTCGCATCGCCTCAGCAGATAGGCTTCTGTTCGGCATCGGTAGTCCTACGGTTGAATTGACCAGTTCATGGAGACACGCCAGTAGTCAGCGCCGCCGCCAATTGGGGTGAGGGTGTACTTCTCTTCTCCAGCAAGAAGTACGGTGATAGGCGTTCGCTTGCGCGGATGCGTCGCATCAAAAGGCAAAACACCCCACAGAATGTCGTCCTCAAAGAACTGTTCGAACGTATCGACCTGCTCTGACGTCATGACCATGGTGACCGGAAGTGGAGCTGCAGCCGCCTTGTCTCTCAAACGAGTTTTGACAGGCCCCACATCCATGGTGGAGCTGAGCACTCTGTTGGGTGGACGCTCTTGATAATTGGAAGCCTGCACCTTGTCCGGTAGAGATGCCGGCCATTGAGGGTTTGCCATGTTTTAGCCTCGTCCTGTTGCCTGGCGCCGGAATCCATAAGCGTTGCCAAATGCCCGATCAAAGGTGCCGTCGTTGATCATGTTCTGCACTTGATCTCGGATAAGCACTTTGACCTGACGCTGCCCATCGCTGGACGTAGTTTCCTGCACTTGCGCCCGCTCACCACCTTGTCGTTGGTCGATCACTTGGACGACGGTGCTACCGCCTGAGTCTCGTTGAACCTTGTCGAGCGTTCGATCGAGCTTGCTGCTGGTGGATTCCGTGACTACCCGCTCACCTTTCTCCAGGTTCCACGTGCCCGATTTAGGAACGCGATCAATCCCGTCGTGCGCCTGGCCGACCAAAGATGTGGCGCTGCCAGCCCACCCAGAGCCCCCATAGGATGCAGCCGAGGCCGCGCCGCCGCCCAGGGCGCCACCAATGAGGCCGGCCCAGTCGAAGCCGCCGATAGCCTCTGCCGCAGGCTCCGTGATGGACTTTCGGATCAGCAAGCGCTGAATGTCCTCGGCAATTCCGGCCAAGACGTCCCGGAAGCCCTCTCCGCCCACGATGGCGTCCTCGAACGCGCTGGAGAAGGTCAACCCGAGATCCCGAGTGAGGTCGTCAGTCTCCTTGACCTTCTCCGCCAGCCCGCCGGTGGCGATCTGTTCCATGAAGCCGCCGGTCAGCTCTACGGAATACTGTGTGCGCAGTCGCTCCTGGGCCTCAGCAAGGCGAAATGTGTTGTCAGCGGCAGCTTTGAGGTCGAGAAGATCCATTTCCTCCCGAAACTGCCGGTGGGCAGCTTCAAGGGGGAATAAGCGATCGATCAGGCGCTGCTGGGACTCGGCGAGCTCTTTTGTGGCTTTGTCTGCTTCATCTGTGCTCTCAGCCAGGGCTCTTAAGCTGTTGGTGGGCTTTATGCTGCTTTCGCCCAGCGATTCCAGGCGATTCTCAAGCTGGACAACAGCCTCGTCGTAGCTGGCAATCTCTGTTTCGATTTGCCGCACGGCTTCCACTGCCTGATTCCGCCCCGGGCCAGCGCCTGGGCCGATGCCGACATAGCCCGGCCCAGGGCCTTGCATTTGGATGGCGTCTCGTTCCGCTCGCGCTGTCTGCGCAGCTCGCTGTAGGTCTGCGATATCAGCCGAGAGCTTGGATATGCCGTTCTTGAGCGCTGCTTCGCTGTTCATGTTGATTGAGTCTGTCAGCGCATCAACAGTTGAGGTGACTGACTCAATTTTAGGCTGCACTAGGCCCAGTTCTTCTCGGAAGTAGTAGATGCCTCCGGCCGCCACAACGGCTGCGCCTACTGGGCCGCCAAGCAGTGCCATCGCACCCGTTGCGGTCCTCACCGCGGCGCCCATCGCAAGCTGTGCAGTAGCCGCTGTACCACTGACGCCTGCCAAGCGGGCGAGAGCGGCCTGGTAAGCGAGGGTCTGTCCCAGGGCGGACAGCTTGGCGGCGGTAGCAGTTGCCAATGACCCGGACAAGCGGCCCGCCATCAGCACGGCCAAAAACTGCGCACCATCCACCAGCGTGTCTATGTTGTCCGATAGGCCAACAATGGCATCACCTGCGAGCCCGACAGCGTCGTTCAGCCCTTCGCTCGCTCCCACCCATTCGACAATTTTGTTTCGTGACACAGCCATTTTCTGGCCAAACGTTGCAATCGACTGGCCAAACGCCTGGTCGATACTGGCCGCTGCGCCCTCCATGGCGTCGATGATGACCTGGGCAGTGATGCCGCCCTCAGCGGCAAAGTCTTTCAGCTCACCAGTGGTCATGTCGAGAGAGTCAGAGATGGCCCTCATGATCTCCGGCGCTTGCTCAGCAACAGAGTTAAATTCATCACCGCGAAGCGCCCCAGCAGCCAGGCCCTGAGCAAGCTGAGTGATAGCGCCGGCAGACTCATCCGCAGTAGCGCCGGACAGCGCGAACGACTTGTTGATGGAGTCGGTAATTCCGAGCAGGCGCTCGCTGGAAATGCCCAGCCCTTGGGTTGATTTCTCTAGGCGGGTATACAGATCGACGGTTGACTCGTAGGCCGAGCGCGAGTCGTTAGCGATCTGGAGTAGCTCGCGCTGTGTCTTGGCAAGCTCGTCGCTAGAGCTGGTCACCTGGCGAATCTGATTTGTGGTGTTGGACCAAGCATCGGCATATCGGATCACCTCGCCGGCACTGGCAGCGCCAACGAGACCGGTCAGCGCCCCGGATGCCGCAAGTGCAACGCCGCGAAGCCGGGACGCCTCCGCCGTCACTCCGCTGAGGCTCCCGGTAGCTCGATCTCCAGCCCGATCGACATCGACCAGCCCACGTTCCACGCGCTTTAATGACCGCTCACCGCTGCGGCTGTCGATCACCAGCTCAAGGCGGCTGGAATAAGGCATCACAATCTCCAAGCATAAAAAAGGCCCGCTCATAGCGGGCCTTATGGTTTTCGGGAGGATGGCTAGAGTTCAGCCTTAAACCGGGTTAACTCGCCTGACGACGGGTCTAGATACCATCTGCGCGAAATGTTCTGAGGTTCGCCACAGAACATGAAGTAATATGGCTCCCCGGCTACTCGGGAGAATCCGCCATTATTCCGCATCACCTCAGCATCACAGTCATCTCTTCCGCTTAGTTCGCGGATGGCTTCGGTAAAAGCATCTTTGTACTTCTCTGCGTCTTGTGACAAAGCCGCAATAGATGCGGCCTCTTCCTCGCTAATCGAGCCCCCACCGCAACCTGTTAGAGCCATCGCGACTACCGCGGGGACAATACACCCCTTCATGACAAGCCCTCGCCATCCTCACCAGCACGGGTATTTTTCCGCACTGCCTCGAAGTATATACGGGCGTACTGATCTCCGATCCATAGAGACATGCGGGCCATCAACGTGCTTGAGTCAAAAAACTTGGCAATGATGTAGCGGCGCGCTGGCTGACCGTCGCGGGGGATTTCGTTCTCTACCTTCTTTTCGACGACTGCACCATTTTCCTCAGCCGCAGAGATGATCTTCTCGATCAAGGCCTCACCGTCACTGGGCGTTAGGCTCTTTATCTCAGCAAGCAGTTTGCGCTCCTCCTCCAGTTTCTCAACAAGGTCTTCGGGCACGAAACCATTCAGCTTGTCTTTGATCCGCAATCCGGCGGTTTCCGAGGTAACGTCATGGAAAGTTCGGTGAGCTTCGCTGTAGTCGCGATAGTAGGGCGCATGCTTCTTTTTCATGATGCCTCCGTGCGTTGTGACGACTAGAACGGGATCTCGGAGTCAAAATCTTCTTGATCAGGTGCCGGCGAGGCCGTCTTCATCTTCTTTACGTCCCCCTCACTGACGCCGTGGTCGGTCAGCTTGAATGGACGTATCGAAGATGCATGCTTGTGCCGGGCCACATGGTCGATGATCGGCTCCCAGTATGCCTGAACCATCTCTACGTTAAGGAACGCTAAGTCTAGGTTCTTGACGGTAGCCGGGTTGCCGATTCGCCATAGGTCAGGGGATGCCTTGATCGTCTCCCATATTCGCATCTCATCATAGTCGAGGAGAGATGGCTTATTGAAGGCCAGAGCCACCAGTCGCATCGACTCGTCTGTAGACCACAGAACATCCAGCATGTCGCGGAACGACGGCCCATCGTAGCCCGACGAGACGTCAAAGCGCTCCTGATCTGCCGCCCGCTCAAGCGCCCACTCAATTACGCCCGTGATTGTGCGCTTCTGGTCCCTGGCCAGCAGGTCGATCAGGTATTTGGTCTTCGGGTCTAGCCTGAGCGAGACGTTGACGCTGCTCGACGTCCTAGTCCCTGATTTTTTTTCCGCCATGCGAGGCTCCAAAAAAAGCGAGTCTCGTCAAGTTTTTATCATTGCCGCCAAGGCGTCAACATGATTCTATTGGGCGCATGTGCCGCAAAGTACTTGCAAGGCGTAAATGTGCCTCTTAGACTGAATAAGCAATCCACTAGACAGGAGAGGCCCATGGCCACCGAAACCCGCAAGAAGTACTTCAACACTCGTATCGAGCGCAGCCGAGGAGAGCAGATCGACGAATGGGCAAAATCAGCCCGCCGCAGCTTCACCCAGGAGGTGCTGCTGCTGATTGATCAAGGCATCGCATGGAGGAAGAAGCATGGGAACACAGTCCCGCAACCCCACGAGGGGCAGTAACGAGGAAGCCCCGAGCGTTGCAGCGCCCAGGGCTTCGAAGTCAGACCAAACTCTCACGAAAGGTACAGACACTATGGATTCTAGCACCGCCATCACCACCGTTCCATTCCACGGTCACTCCCTGTTCCTCGTCGATTACGACGGGCAGCCCTACACACCGATGAAGACCATCGTGGAAGGCATGGGACTCAAGTGGCAGCCTCAACACCGAAAGCTGAACGAATCGCGCTTCAAGTCCTGCATCACCGAAATGGTGATTCAGCTTCCAGGCGATGATCAGCGCCGCTCTGTGACGTGCTTCCCGCTGCGCAAGCTTCCCGGCTGGCTTATGACCATCTCACCGAACAAGATCAAGGACGCAGACACCAAGGCTCGGGTCATCCAGTACCAAAACGAGTGCGACGACGCGCTCTGGGCATACTGGAGCGAGGGCGTCGCCATTAATCCCCGCACCGGACTGACGCCAGAGCACCAGCACGGCCTCCAGAAAGCCGTCAGGCAGCGAGCGATGCAGGTTCCCGAACCGATGCGCCGCAAAGCGTTCTCAACGCTCTGGACTCACCTCAAGGATCGATTCGGCGTGGCCAAGTACGATCAGATCGACGACAGCCGCTACACGGAGGCGCTCGGCGCCGTGCAGTCCTTCGAGCTAGAGGGCGATTGGCTTGAGGCTGATCGCGAGCCAGGAGCAGCCACGTTCACCGACGAAGACTTGAGCGACCTCTACATTCTTTTGTGCCACGTCTACCACCTACACGCTAAGTGGAAGGGGAGCCGGATTGAAGAAGCCATGCGCATCCTGGAGTCGCCCGTCGCATCGCGGATGTGTGAGCACCTGGATATGGCGCAGACCTTCACCAATCGGCTCGCTCGGGCGAAAGGGGAGTTGATGGAGGTCTCTCGCCGTCGTCTCGGGATGAATTACGGGCTGCTTCCCATCCACTGAGCCTTTTCCGCGTTCCTTAGCCCCGCTGCGGCGGGGCTAACTCCTGCTTTCCATGTATGCCCAGTCCATCTCCCGAATGACAGAGATGAATTCATCCGCTGAGCAGGGTAGCACCATCATCTGGCGCAAGGCAGCCATCTCAGACAACGGTATGGGTTGGATGGTACCGAAGCCGGCAGGCCTTGAAGGGGATAGGAGGTCGAACAGATGCAGCCAGAAGGCGCAGCGCTCGTCGATCTCTGGCGGCTCAACCTGCTTGGTGAGATTGAGCGCCTTGGCGATCGTGGCGAGCTTGGTTTCTCGTCCGGCTGTTGTCAGGCGGTATTTGAGCGCTGCCGCGGCTTTTTTCCCTGTCCCTCGATGTCCTCACGACGAAAGTTGGACAGGTCGTTGGCCTGGCTGAGAATGCGTGCCACCAGATCAGGGTTGTCCAGCATCACCTCAACTGCATTTTCGATGCTGTAGGGGATCGGATCGCCGCTGTCGTCTTCGACACCGCTCCAGTCTCGAAGAACGCCGGTGGCGATGGCCGTGTACAGGGCGCGCTCTTTCTCAGCAGGCTCGATCTTCTTCCGATAACCGGATTCCTCCAGCGCCTGCTCGTAAATGGGATTGCCAGCTCGGGCGACCTTGAACTGGCCGCCCATGATTGCTAGCCAAACGCCCTGAGTGAAGGCGTCAGGTGAGTATCGTTTTGCATTGAAAGCCATCGGGGATTCCTTATACCAGCACGCGGGTGACTTTGATGGGAGTGTTCTTGGCGGTGTAGTTCAACTGGACTTGGACAATCGACTCGTTATCGCCGTCAGGCAGCTCGCCATCGATCTCGATCTCGGGCAGCTCGAACGTGTACTCATTGCCAGCGGCATCGGTCAGAGGGAAGGACACACCGATAGCCTCGCGGGTCAGCATCTTCTTCCACTGGTTCCAGGCCGCCTTGCTCCAGGCCATAGTGAGCGAGCCTGAGACGTTGGCCGACGTGGCAATCAGGGCGCCAGGGCCAGCCTTGCCGAGGCAGCGTTGTGTTTGCAGCGTGTTGTCGATGGACATGGAAAGGGCGCTGATGCAGGCCTTGCCGGCCAGCTTGGCGCCGTCGACCAGGATGTCGCCAACACTGGTGGCCGAGCCCATCGCTACGGTGGTTGTTTGAGGATTCACGGTGCCAGCAGCGGTCGGGTCGGCCTCGCCGTCCTCATAGCCGAGGCCCATGCCGGTGAAGCTGCAGGTCACTTTGCCTTCTTCGGGGATGTCGAGCTGCATAGCGCCGATGTGCACGCCCGTGAAGGTTGAGTAGACGCCGATGTCCTTGAATGCCTTCACGATGGTGAAGGTGTGGCGGTCAGCACCAATCTCCAGCACATCAGTCGCCCAGGTGCCGTAGAAGGCTGCCTCGAGCAGCTTGTCGAACGTGCCCGCGCTCATCTCGCCAGCCAGGTCGCCGGAGTAGTCGAGGCTGGTGATGATGCCGCCGCCCTGCATGCGCGTCTCACGTTTCTCGGCAGAGACCTCGGTGGAGACGTTGGGCGTCAGGGTATTGCCGGTGAGGCGCAGAGTGTCCCAGGTCGCCGGATCGGGCGTTTCCCCGGGCGTGGACTCGGGAGCGAGGTAGGTTGCGATCTGAGAACCTGAGCTCATGATTTTCTCCAGGCATGAAAAAAGCCGCTCAAGGCGGCTCGGAGGTGGGCGGTGGGGCGGTTTAGCCGACGCGGAAGGGTGTCGATACGTTCAATTGATACCAGCCGTCAGAGGGGCCCGCGCGCTGCACTGACGAGGCGAGCGTCTCAAGGTGCCCGGTACGCCAGAACTGCAGGTGCGCAGCCAGGGCGTCGGCGATCTGGTACGCCTGCCGGCTGCCCTGATTGTCCTTGGTGAACACCTGGCACATGATCAGCCCGGGGCGGCGAACGCAGGGTTCGGAGCCGAGACCAGCGACGAAGCTGTCGCCGTGCTGGATGGTCAGCCGCACCCAGGGCTCCTGGTTGGCGATGGCCGCATCTACGTTCGGTCCGCTGGGGGCGCCGTCATAGGCCACGGGCACGCCATCCCACGCCACCATGCGCGACTCGATAGCGATGCGGATCTCGTCGAAGGTCAATTGATATACCTCGCACGCAAGGATTCGAAGGCAATGGAATAGACGCCTAGAGGCGCCTGCTGCGAATGCCCATGTTCCAGGCTCTCGCCGTAGATTATGTTTGACTGAAGGACCACAGCTTTGAAGGGCTTGCCCCGGGCGGCTGACAAAACAGCCTCGGCATCTCGCCGGACTCGGGCGCCTGACTTGTCCGGCTCGGGCACCGCTGAGTTGTCACTGCCATTCACGGTAACCAGATGACTCCCCTTGTAGGCCCCTGTATCGACAGGTGAGTGAAGAATGAGCTGCTGCAAAGCGAACAGCACCATTTCACCCTGCTGTTTGTCCAGGGCGTACTCCACTTCTCGCGCAAAGCCGGAAAGTGATTTGGACCACCCCTTGCGCGTCGTCATTTTTTCTCCAGGCGTAAAAAAACCAGCGCGTCGGCTGGGCAAGTAGCGGCAGGCCCTAGCGTGATCGTAAACCACCGTAGGGTTTCAAAGCTTGCTGCAAATCTTCAATGAGGGCTGGACCAACCCCTTCCGTTCTGCGCAGCTCCTGAAGGGATAGCTTCATGGCTTGAGCAACGGTGGATATGCCAAAGTGACGCAGGAAAGACTTGGTCTTTGCGCGTTTGACGAGGTCGTGAACATTGACTGCAGACCATTCCTGCTCTTTGTGAGCCAATTCTCGCTCTTTCAACATCTCCGCCGCGATGCTGTACGCGGTTCTTGCGATCGCTGCCCGATGCCGGGTGTCGGTGTTGAGAAGCTCTACGCCCTCGGCCGTGACCAGAGACTTCATCGCCTCAACGGCGAATTGATCCAGCAACTCGTTGTCATCGCTCATTCTGTAACCGCCAGGTAGAGGTGGTGCAGCTATTGTAGCCGATTGTTCCAATTCAGTTTACGGTCTCCTGAGCTGCAGAGTCCAAGTGGCTTTGGCCGGATCCTGCCCAACGTTAACCACCAGCATGCCGTCGATGGTGTCGTCGACCTTGGGCGTGGCCGGGGCCTGGTCAGCGTCCA
>NZ_JAMXRY010000034.1:0-58609 GCF_024124525.1 Halomonas sp. OfavH-34-E
GCCACCCAGCGACAGCACCAGTCCCGCCAGGCCCAGCCCGTCCGGGCGCTCGCCGAACAGCGAAAGCGTCATCAACAGCGTCACCGCCGGGGTCAGCGCGATCAGCGCCGAGGTCGGGGTCACCCCGAAGCGCCCCAGGCACGCCACGAAGAAGCCGTAGCCACCGAAGGTGGCCAGCACCACCAGCCAGCCAATGGTCAGCCAGGCGTCCAGCGTCGCCGGAGGCAGCGCCGGCAGGCCTGGTTCGAGCATCACCGCCGCCAGCATGAACACCAGCGTTGCCGCGCTCAGCTGCAGCGCCAGGCGGGTGATCAGTGACAGCGGCACCACACCGCCATTCTCCTCGCCGGGCCTGGCGGTCGCCGGCGGCGTCAGGATGCTGCCGATCGATACCGCGGCGACCGCGACCAGCGGCAGCAGGTAGGCCCACCAGGGGGCGCCGCCGACGCTGCGCATGTCGCCAGCGATCATCGCCATAGCGCCGAGCGTCGCTACCCCCATGCCCCACCATTGTGCGCTGTCGCTGCGCTCCTTGAGCAGGTGCCGTGCCAGCAGGGCCGCCGCCAGCGGCTGCAGCGCGCCGATCAGCGCCGCCACCGAGGCGCTCACACCTTCGGCCACCGCCACCAGCATCGTCAGCAGGTAGACGCCCACCGTCAGACCACCGGTGAGCAACTCGTGGCCTGCCTGGCGCCAGCTCGGGCGATGCCCCGGATGGCCCAGACGACAGACCACCAGCGCCCAGGCCAGCAGGGTCGCCAGGGCAAAGCGCCAGGCGTAGAGCCCCATCACCGGCACGTCCAGGTCCACCGCCATGCGACTGCCGACGAAACCGCTGCTCCAGCAGACCACGAAGCCCGTGGCGACCATCAGGGCACCCGAGTGCTTGCCCAGCTGCCGGGGAAGCTGGTGTAGCAGGGGGATCAGGCGGGGTAGCAGCGTCTGCATGGGGCCTCCTTGAGCACGGGTGGATGACGGCAGCGCTGGATAGAGGAAGCGCTGGATGAGCAGTCTGCCGTGGTGCTAGCCTTTCGAGTAGCGAAACGTTTTTCACGCTGACTTAAATAATATTGAAGTCTTCGGGTAGGGTGGTCTGGCGCCATAGGGGGGAGCAACGATGACCGAGAACACGGGAGCGGCGCTGGATCTGGAGGCGCTGCGCAGCTTTGTGACGGTGGCCCAGCAGGGCAGTCTGGCGGCGGCGGCGGAGTTGCGACACCGCACCGTCAGTGCCTTGAGCATGCAGATCAAGCGCCTCGAGCAGCGTCTCGACGCGCGCCTGCTGATCCGTGGGCCACGCGGAGTGTCGCCGTCGCCGGCCGGCGAGGCCTTGCTGCAGGAGGCGCGTGAGCTGCTGCGCCAGCACGACGGCCTGGTGGCGCGACTGACCGGACAGGGACTCAGCGGGCGGGTGCGCTTCGGCATGCCGGAGGGCTACGCCCCGCATCTGGTCGAGCAGGTGCTGCCTGACTTTCTGGCCAGCCACCCCAATGTGCTGCTGGAGGCGGTCACGGCGCCCAGCGGAGAGCTGGCCCGGCGCCTGGAGCGCGGTGAGCTGTCGCTGGCGGTAGCGCTGGACCGTCCGCATCAGCTGACCAATGGCGAAACGCTGTGGCAGACCTCGCCGGTGTGGGCGGCGTCTCGTGAGTTTCGCATCGCCGACGAGGCGCCGTTGCCGCTGGCGCTGCATCCGCTGGACTGCCCATTCCGATCGCTCGGGGTCGAGGCCCTGGAGAGTCAGGGGCGCGACTGGTACGCGGTCTTCACCAGTACCAGCATCCATGCGGTGGAAAAGGCCGTGGAAGTCGGCCTGGCCGTGAGCATCCTCGATCGCCAGCGGCTGACGCCGCGCATGCGCGTGCTGGATGAGGCCGAGGGGCTGCCCCACCTGGGTACCAGCGACGCCTGCCTGTACTTCAGCCGGCGCATCGCCGCAGCCTCATGGCCGGCGGTGGAAGCCCTGGCTGGGCTCTTGCGCCAGCGTCTGAGCGGTGCAGGCCCCTGGGCTGCGAATAGCCGCGAGGCCAGGCCGCTGGCACTGGGGTGAGATGAACGAGAGCGGTGAGACGCAGGGAGCGGTGCGACGAACAGGAGCCAACGCCTTGGGGCAAGGTTGACCAGAAGCCTCGATGGCCAGAAAAAAGAAAACCGCTCCCGGGGGAGCGGTGAAAGGACCGTGACTAGCAATGAGGAGGAGAAACCAGATAGCGACTGGCAATGTCTGGTATCTGGTGTCGGCGGCTCATCAACGCCGACAACCTCAGCGTAAATCATTCTCATTTTCTTCGTCAAGCGTAACGAGAATATTTTTTATTAAGGCGGTGTGTCCGCTCACACTCGCTGGCTTTCTGCCAAGGGGAACGCATGCGAGGGGCGGCGCCAAGACAGCAGGCGAAACCGGGCGGAGGCTCGGGATGGCGGAATCAAGCGGTGGCAGGACGTCGTGGGCAACGAGGCGAAGGAGCGCTGGCCGCGGGACCGAACCAAGCGGCCATGAAAAAGCCGCTTCCAGAGGGAAGCGGCGAAAGGACCGTGACTAGCAATGAGGAGGAGAAACCAGATAGCGACTGGCAATGTCTGGTATCTGGCGCCGGCGACTCATCAACGCCGACAACCTCAGCGTAAATCATTCTCATTTGTTTCGTCAACACAAACGAGAATCTTTTTTAATAAAGCCTCGCCTGGCCCCTCAGGTCAGCTGCATCCACAGCGGCAGGCTGATCATCGCCGCCAGGGTCTGGGCGGTGATCAGTCCGGCCATCAGCTCAGCGTCTCCGCCCAGCTGGCGTGCCAGAATATAGGCGGAGGTGGCGGTGGGCAGGGCGGCGTACAGCAGCGCCACATCCTGGCTGACAGGGTCGAGGCCCAGCAACCACGCCAGCACCAGCACCAGCGCCGGCATCAGCACCAGCTTGACCAGGCTCGAGACCCACAGGCCAAGATCGCGCCTCAGCAGGGCCTGGGGTCGCAGTGCCACCCCTACGGCCACCAGCCCCAGCGGCAGCGCCGCTCGTCCCAGCAGCTCCAGGGTTCCCGCCGACCAGCCCGGCAGGCCGACCCCCGAGAGATTGAGCCCGATGCCGATCAGGCAGGCGAGGATCAGCGGGTTCTGGGCCAGGGCGAGCAGTGAGCGCCACAGACCCGAGCGGCCGAGGGTGCCCGCGGCGATAAAGGTCAGCACGCACAGCACATTGACCGTGGGAATCATCAGCGCCAGGGCCACCGCTGCCACCGTGGCGCCCTGGGGACCGTGCAGCGCAGCGGCGCCGGCGACGCCGACATAGGTGTTGAAGCGCACCGCGCCCTGGAAGACAGAGGTAAAGGCGGCGGCGTCGAGATTCAAACGGGGCTTGAGCCACCACAGCAGGGCGGAGAGCACCAGCATGGTGCCCAGCAGCACCAGGGCGAGCCTGGCCACCGGTACCTGGCTGATGTCCGCCCTGGCCAGGGTCGCCACCAGCATGGCGGGAAACAGCAGAAAGTAGATCAGGCGCTCCATGCGCGCCCAGAAGTCCCCGCCGGGGATGCGTCCGACACCCAGCACGGCGCCAAGCAGGATAAGCAGAAAAAGCGGGCCCAGGGCCGCAGTGATGGAGGCCATGTACGTTCCTTGTCCGGGCGAGGCCGGTGGCAGAATAGTGCGCCGTCGAGCGTGAGCAAGCGCGCGTTGACGGCTGCGACATTGTCGCGCAGGGGGCGTCGGAGTTTTGCTGATAAGCTTACCCTACGCCCATTCCCTTTGGAGGCCGCCCTCCGACATGCATTCGCGCCAGTCCCCAGCCTCGCGCGGCGCCCGTCGTCCTCGGCTTCGCCTGCTGATCACAGTAACCGTGGTCACCTTGCTGATCGCCCTATGGTACCTGCTGCGCTACGAGCTTGGCGATCACCAGGAGACGACCTGGTATCCGGCCGCGCCCGGCTGCGATCTGCACCAGGGGCCCTGCGGCGTCGGCCTCGAGGAGGATGAGCGGCTGACCCTGGCGATCCCGGTGGAGGGCGACATTCGCCCGCTGGAGTCGTTGCCCCTCGAAGTGCGCGTCGACGGCGTGGAAGCGCAGAACGTACGGGTGGTGTTCGAAGGGGTCGGCATGGACATGGGCGAGCATCGTTTCCACCTCGACGCCGTGCAAGGCGGCGAACCGGGCCGCTTTCAGGGGGTGGGACAGCTCGGCATCTGCACCCGTGAGCGCATGACCTGGCGTGCCCGGGTCAGCTTCGATGCGCCGCGTGGGCGTCTCGGAAGTACCTTCGATCTGGACGTGGAGCGAAGCCTGCCATGACCCGACGGCAACGACAGCAGCAACGACGACACGGCTTCGATCGACGGACCCTGGGGCTGGTCCTGGCGGCGGTGGTGATGCTGGCGGCGGCCCTGTTGTGGACCTTCAAGCCCTGGCAGCCTGCCGAGCAGGACGGGCTGGTCGCTGGTGAGATACGCCTGGCGTCGACCGTGGGCGACTTTGCGCTGAGTGATCTCGATGATGACCAGCTGGCGGTGATCTTCTTCGGCTACACCTGGTGTCCCGACGTCTGCCCCATGAGCCTGGCGGTGGTGCGCCAGGCGCGCCAGGCACTGCCCGAAGAGCAGCGTCGGCGGGTGGTGCCGTTGATGATTTCGGTGGACCCCGAGCGTGACACCCTGGAGCGGTTGTCGGAGTACCTTGAGGCCTTCGGCGACGACTTCATCGGCGCCACCGGTAGCCAGGCCGAGCTTGCCGATATCGGCAAGCGCTACGACGTCGTCTGGCGCAAGGTCGAGACGCCGGAATCCGCCGTGGAGTATCTGGTGGATCACTCGGCCTCGCTCTATCTGGTGGACGCCAGCGGCGAAATCATCGAGCGGGTATTGCACGCCCCGACCCCGGGGCCGCTCTCGGCGGCGCTGGATCGGGCGTTGAACTAACTTCCTGCCAAGCCTAGGCCTCTAGGCAAGCAGGCGCCTCAGGGCGCCTGCTGTAGCCTGTCGAGGGCGCTCAACCTGCCCGCGCTCTTGGCAAATCCCTTGCCACGCCTCAGGGCGCTTCCTGCAGTCTATCGACCATTTGCATCAGGGCGCTGACCTGACGGCCGTCCCGGCTGTCATGCAAAGGGTCGCGCTGCCAGGTACTCTCGCTGAACCCCCACCAGTCCCAGCATCCCTTGGGATTGGCCAGGCTGGCCTCGGCCTGGGGGTAGAGCACCACCAGGTCGTTGCTCTCGGCGTAACGGTTCAGGCCGCTTGCCCGAGTGAATGGCGTCGCCGCGCCTTCATCGTCATCCACGCCCATCTGGCAGCCATGCAGCGCCACCACCAGTGCGCAGTCGCCGCTCTCGCACTGCTTCGGCAGATAGACAAAGCCGGTGTCGGCGAGTCCCTTGGCGTCGAACTCGCTCTGGTCGAAGGCCAGCAGGCGCTGGTCGTCGGCCTCGCCGGCGGGCGCCAGATCGTCCCACCACCAGCCCAGCGCCTCGCCGGCCAGGTCCAGGCCGCAGTCGAGCAGGAAGGGCGCACCGCCCTCTTCGCAGTCGGCCAGGTCCGCCTCGCCAGCGGCGTCCAGCGCCGGCCAGCCGTGCCCCGCGCCGTCCTGAAACACCGCCTTCAGTTGATCATCGTCGGCGAGCCAGTCACGCCATTGTCGAGCGGCGGCGTGTCCGACGTCGGGATCGATGGTGCCATCGTCCTCACCGTGCCAGAGATACACCTTGAGGTCGTCGAGCGATTCAGCGCTACCCGCGCGATCAAGCTCGCGGTAGTCCGCAAGGCGGCTGTCGATCGCCGCCAGGTCGGGGTCGCCAAGGCGAGTGAACATGCACTGACCCAGCGCCACTCCCAGCTCGCCCCGGGCACAGCCCCAGGGGCCGGCGGCGACCAGCCCGAGCGCATCGAAGCGCTCGGGCCAGGCCACCGCCAGCTGCGCGGCCATGTAGCCGCCGGACGAGACACCGATGGTGGCCAGACGGTCCTTCGAGAGACCCAGCGCGGGCAGGGCGTCGGGGGAGTCGGCCGTGGCCTGAGGTGCCAGCACGAAAAACGCCAGCCCCGCGAGGAGGCTGGCGTTGGCACGACTAAGGTGAGTCATCGACTCAGCCTTCGTCGCTGGGGTTCACGTCAAGCAGCTCGACCTTGAAGATCAGGGTCTCGTTGGGGCCGATGGGGCCCTGGCCACGCGCGCCGTAGCCCAGCTCCGGCGGAATCACGACTTCCCAGGTGTCGCCCACGTTCATCATCTTCAGGGCTTCCTGCCAGCCCTCGATGACCTGGCCCACCTGGAAGGATACCGGCTCGCCGCGCTCGTAGGAGCTGTCGAACACGGTGCCATCGATCAGCTTGCCTTCGTAGTTGACCTGCACGGTGTCGCCGGCCTCGGGGGAGGCGCCGTCACCTTCCTCGAGCTCCTTGTACTGCAGTCCGGAGTCAGTAGTGGTGACGCCGTCCTTGTCGGCGTTTTCGGCCATGTAGGCCTCGCCTTCCTGCTTGTTGGCGTCCGCCTGCTGGGCCATCTCTTCGGCACGTTGCTGCTGTTCTTCAGCGCGCTTGGCCATGGCCTCTTCCTGGAACTTGGTCAGGGCGGCGGCGATCTCCTCGTCGGTCATGTCGAGGCCGTCGTCGGCGAACACGTCCTTGATCGCCTCGCTGAAGGCATCCGTGTCGAGGTCTTCCACGTCTTGCTTGATGCTCTGGCCCAGGGTCACACCCAGGCTGTAGCTAAGCTTTTCCTGGTCGCTCTCGGGGGCGGAGAAGGCCATGGGAGCGGCGCCCAGCAGGGCGATCAGGGAGGCGGAAGTCAGCAGTGTCTTCATGGAAATCCTTGGCTGGCGCGTTGGCCGTAGTGTGAATGTCGTTGTTGTGACTGTAACAGGGGCAAAAGGGTTCCGCACCCGCCGCGCGTTACCCCCTACGAGGCAGGCCCGGGCATGACCCGGGCCTGTGGTTGCGGCTGCGTCTGTGCTAGCCGTGATGAGTGTGGCGCTAGACCACCAGGGTCGGACACTGCGCCGACCCCGACACCCGCTGGGCGACACTGCCCAGGATCAGGCTGGCGTCGCCGTTGGTGCCCTGGGCGCCGATCACGATCAGGTCGCACTCGCGCTTGCGAGCGAAGCGCACGATAGTGCGCGAGGGGCGGCCTCCCTTGACGAAGGCGCGCACCTTTTCCAGCGGCACCCCCAGTTCCACCGCGTGGTTCTTGGCGTGCACGGCGATCTCCGAGGCGTACTCCTTGAGGGCATCGTCGGGCAGGTCCAGCTTGTCCGGGCGAACCATCGACAGGGAGGCCTCGAGCAGACTGTGGTGCTTGAACACGCATAGGATGTAGAGCTCGGCGCCGGTCAGGTACTGCAGCCCCACGGCCTTCTCCAGCGCCTTGAGGGCGCCCTTGGAGCCGTCCACCGCCACCAGGATTCGATTGAACATCGGTCTCTCCTCAAGCTTGGTCTCCGCGCAGCTGACAGACGCCGCCTAGCGGAAGGCGACGTCGCGCAGGAACAACGCAATCTGCGGGAACATGATCAGCAGAGCCGCGGCCAGGATCAGCAGGAACACGAACGGAGGTGTGCCCTTGATCACGTCCAGATAGGGCCGCTTGAAGATCGCGATGGCGGTGAAGATGTCGCAGCCGAAGGGTGGCGTCGCCGAGCCGATGGCCACTTGCAGGGTGATCAGGATACCCACCAGTACCGGGTCGAGTCCGGTGGCCTCGATGGCCGGCGCGAAGATCGGCGTCAGCACCAGGATGACCACGATTGGGTCGACGAACATGCAGGCGACGAAGAAGGCGATGCAGATGGCGATCAGCACGCCCGTGGGACCCGCTTCGTTGATCCCGGCCGCCTCGAGCATGGCCTGCGGGATCTGGGCGAAGGAGATGATCCACGAGAAGCCGTTGCCCACGGCGACCAGGATGAACACCACTGCGGTGATCAGGCCGGTGGACTTGGCGATGGCGTAGATGTCGTTCATCTTCAGCGATCGGAACACCACGAACTCCAGCAGCACCGCATAGAGCACGCAGGCCGCGGCGGCCTCGGTGGGGCTGAAGATGCCGCCGTAGATGCCGCCGACGATGATCACCGGGAAGCCCAGCGGCCACAGCGCCTGACGCACCGCGGAGAGACGCTCGCTCCAGGACGCCTTGGGCTCGGTGGGGACGTCGCGGATCACCGCGTAGAGCACGCAGTAGATGGAGAACATCAGCAGGATCAGCAGGCCTGGCCCGATGCCGGCGATGAACAGCTCGCCGATGGAGGTGCCCGAGATCACGCCATAGATGATCATGCCGATGCTGGGCGGGATCAGAAAGGCGATGTCACTCGAGTTGATGATCAACGCCAGGGTGAAGGAGTCGGAGTAGCCGGCCTTGAGCATGCGCGGGCGCAGCGGCGAGCCCACCGCTACCACGGTGGCCTGGGTCGAGCCGGACACGGCGCCGAACAGGGTGCAGGAGGCCGCGGTGGATACCGCCAGGCCGCCCTTCACGTGGCCGATGAAGGCCATGACCATGTTGATCAGGCGCTCTGCCGACTGGCCGCGGGTCATGATGTCGGCGGCGAGGATGAACATCGGCACGGCGATCAGCGAGGCCGGCCGGATGCCCGCCATCATCTGCTGGATCAGCGTGTCCATCTGGTCCAGGCCGTTGAACATCATGAAGAAACCGATGACCGCCGCGGTGATCAGCGGGATCATCATGGGGAAGCCCAGCAACAGCAGGGCGATCATGGTGGTGACCATTATGGTTGTCATTGGGGCTGTCCTCCTGCTGCCACCGTCGCGTCACTCATACTTCGGTCTCCGTATCCTTGTAGCCATCCAGCACGCCGGTCGACAGGTAGACGTCGCGGGAGGTCAGGTTCTTGATGGCGGTGAGCAGGTACTGAATACCGGTGATCAGAAAGCCCAGCGGTACCCACAGGTAGATCCAGAAGATCGGGATGCCAAGGGCGGGCAGAATGCGTCCCTTGTCATACAGGTCGACGATGTAGATCACCGAGTAGTACAGCAGGAAGAACATCACCAGAGAGGTAAACAGGGAGATGAAGATCATCAATGCCTTGCGGCCACCTACCGGCAGGGCATCGTAGATCGCCGACATGCGAATATGGCGCCCGTGGCGCGCCGCATAGCCGATACCGGCAAAGGTGATCATGATGATCAGAATGCGGTTGATCTCGCCGCTGAAGAAGATGCTCTCGCCGAGCACGAAGCGGCCAACGACGTTGGCGATGGTATTGGCCGCCATCAGCAGCACACCCACTGCAAGAATGATGGCTTCCAGCTTGCTGATCCACGTATCGATGGTGCCCAGAAAACCAGGCAACCCCGAGTGGTAGTGCTGTTCGGATTCTTCTTCGGTCATGATGGGATCCTTGGTCGGGAATTCCGGGAGAAACGCACGTACCTGTATCGCAGCGTACGCCCTCTGGGTCGCGGTTCGCAGCCATCTGGTCAACGCTGGATGCACGCAGCGCGCCTGGCGTGGCGGCGACTGTCGGGTCGCTATTCAGGGCTCTGGAAACACAAAAGGGGCAGCCGGGTAGGGCTGCCCCTTTCGGGAGCGATGGCTCAGACGAGGATTACTCCTCGCCGGACTGAACCGCTTCCAGGTCAGCCTTGAACTGGTCGAGCAGTTCCTGACCGCCTTCACCGGTCATCTCGATGAACTTCTCCTCGACCTGCGGAGCGCGATCCTTGAAGGCCTGGATCTGTTCGTCGTCCAGGCGAGTCACGGTGACCTCGTCAGACGCTTCCTGGATCTTGCCGAGTGCTTCTTCGGCGAGGCCCTGGATGTGCTCGATGGTGGTGTCGTAGGCGGAGTCGGTGGCGTCCTGGACGAGTTGCTTGTCCTCGTCGGACAGGCCGTCATAGAAGTCCTGGTTGGCCATCATGGCGGTGGTGAACCAGCCGTGGCCGGTGAAGGTCAGGTTCGGGGAGACCTCGTACAGACCGCCGGACTCGATCCAGAAGATCGGGTTTTCCTGACCGTCGATGATGCCGGTCTGCAGACCGCCGTAGACCTCACCCCAGGGCAGCGGCGTGGGGGTCGCGCCGAAGGCGTCGTAGGTCTCCGCCAGCAGCGGGTTGGTCATGGTGCGGATCTTCTTGTTGTCGAAGTCCTCCGGCGAGGTGATCGGCTCGTCGGCGGTGACCACCATTTCCCCTTCCGGGTACATCTGCATCAGCTTCAGCCCGTGCTCGGCGTAGAGCTCGGGGAACATCTCGTTGATCGCCTTGCTCTCGTCGAAGAACTTCAGCACGGTTTCTTCGTCGGTGGGCAGCAGGTAGGGAATGAAGAAGATCTGGGCTTCGGGAATCAGCGCGCCGGTGAAGCCGGGAGACTGGTTGACGAACTGCAGGATGCCGTTCTGGGTCTGCTCCATGATGTCGTCGGATTCGCCCAGTTCGCCGAAGCGGTAGACCTGGACGGAATGGTCGGAATTCTCCTCGACGTACTGCTTGAACGCCTGGGCAAAGACGTCCTGGACATCGCCCTCGTACTCTTCGTGGGCGTAGCGCCAGTTGTCGGCCATGGCGGTGGAGGAAAGGCCCAGCATCAGGGCGCCGATGCTGGCGGTGGTCAGCAGCTGTGTTGCCTTCATTCTTGTGGTTCCTCTGCAGGTGTTGGAGCTATGGGCGGATCGCGCTCGCCTGTTGTATTGCTTCGTGTCTCGCTTCGGAATCTCGGACCTTGTGCTATTGGCGCGAACAAGATCGATCATGCAAAAAATGCAGGAATTCTCATGCAGTTAACGTCAGGCTAGCGCGCTGCCGGAAGAGGGTCAAGCTGGCTTTCCACGCTTCTTATGGCCATAAGTTGCGTTTTTTTCTGCCGTTGTTGGCTAGAAAGCAGCACATTTTCTAGACCTTGGAGTCTGGCGGGTATCGGCGAGAAAGCCAGTTCGTTCAGGCTAATTTTCATGAGCATCTGCAGGCATTGTTGCTCGGCTTCGAGCTCCGCCTGCTTGATCCGCGAGCGAACGCTCGCCACCTGCGGGTCGGCTTGCGCCTGGGGCTTCAGATCCCTGCGCAGTCGGCGCAGAGGCTGGGTGACCTCGCGCTGCCAGGCGGCGACCTGCGACGGCAGTGCACCGGCCTGGGCGCCCTGTTGATACAGCCAGCAACGCCACAGCAGTTCACACACATCCCAGCCGTGCTCATCCTGCAGCGTCAGGCAGGCTTGCTCGACGCCTGGCCGGGCATAGATTGCCAGGGCGAAGTCCCATAGCGGCGAAGTCGCCAGGCGAGGGCGCAGGCGAGCGGTGAATTCGGTAGAATCGGGGTCCAAGACGATATCCTTCTTTTATTAGAGAAGCTCGCGGGTGCCCGGCCCGGCGGGCTCATCCCGATGGAGCCGTGATGATTGCACTGCGCCAAGTAACCTTGCAACGCGGCGCCGAGCCGTTGTTCGAGGGTGCCGACCTGACCCTGCACGCCGGCCACAAGGCCGGTATCGTGGGCCCCAATGGCGCCGGCAAGTCCAGTCTGTTTGGCCTGATCCTCGGCGAGATCGGCGCCGACAAGGGCGCGGTCGAGATGAGTGGCGGCCAGCGCATTGCCCATATGGCGCAGGAAGTCGAGGCGCTGTCTCGCCCCATCATCGAGTACGTGCTCGACGGGGATGCGGAACTAAGGCGTACCGAGGCTGCCCTCGCCTCTGCCCAGGCCGACGGTGACCACCACCGTGAGGCCGAACTTCACGGCGCCATCGAGGCGCTGGACGGCTACAGCGCGCCAGCCCGCGCGGCCCAGTTGCTGGTCGGGCTGGGCTTCGCCCAGCACGATCTGGACAAGCCGCTGTCGGCGTTCTCCGGTGGTTGGCGCATGCGAGCCAACCTGGCGCGTACCCTGTTCATGCCCTCCGACGTGCTGCTGCTCGACGAGCCGACCAACCACCTGGACCTGGACGCGCTGCTGTGGCTAGAGCAGTGGCTGACGCGCTATCCCGGCACCCTGTTGCTGATCTCCCACGACCGCGACTTTCTCGATGCGGTGTGTGACCACATCGTGCACTTCGATCGTCGCAGCCTGGTGCTCTATCGGGGCAACTACACCACCTTCGAGCGGACTCGGGCCGAGAAGCTGGCGCTGCAGCAGGCCCAGGCCGAGAAGCAGCAGGCGCGTCGCGAGGAAATCGAGAAGTTTGTCGCCCGCTTTCGCTACAAGGCGACCAAGGCGCGCCAGGCCCAGAGCCGACTGAAGATGCTCGAGCGCATGGGCGACATCGCCCTGGCCCACGTCGATTCCCCCTTTCACTTTACCCTGCCGGCGGCGGACAAGACGTCTCATCCGCTGCTGGTGATCGATGACGCCAGCCTGGGCTATCGTCGCGAGGACGGCAGCGAGCGCACCCAGCTGTCCGACGTGAAGCTGACTCTGCTGCCGGGACAGCGCATCGGTCTGCTCGGTCCCAATGGCGCGGGCAAGTCGACCCTGATCAAGTCGCTGACCGGCGATCTGCCGTTGCTCTCTGGCCGTCGGGTGCCCGGCGAGCACCTGGCGGTGGGCTACTTCGCCCAGCACCAGCTCGAAGGGCTCGATCTCAAGGCGACCCCCTTCACCCACGTGCAGCGCCTGTCGCCCCAGGCCGCCGAAAGCGATATCCGCAACTTCCTGGGTGGCTTCGGCTTTCCGGGAGACGACGTGTTTGCCCGGGTCGAGCTGTTCTCCGGCGGCGAGAAGGCACGCCTGGCGCTGGCCCTGATTGCCTGGCAGAAGCCCAACCTGCTGCTCCTCGACGAGCCGACCAACCACCTGGACCTGGAGATGCGCGAGGCGCTGACCGAGGCGTTGGCGTCGTTCGAAGGGACGGTGATCGTGGTATCCCACGACCGCCACCTGCTCAAGGCCACCGTCGACGAGTTCTGGAAGGTCGCCGACCATCGGGTCGAACCCTTCGATGGCGACCTGGAGGATTACCGGGCCTGGCTCAAGTCACGCCTGGAAAGCGATCGTCGCGCGGCCAGGGAAGACAAGGCCGACAGGGCCGAGGCTGGCCAGGCCGCCCCGCGGGAGGATCGCAAGGCCTCGCGCCGCGCCGCCGCCGAGCTGCGCGAGAAGCTCAGGCCCTTGAAGCGCGAGCGGGACAAGGCCGAAAAGGCCATGGAGAAGGTCCAGGCTGAACTCGGCGAGGTGGAAGCGCAGCTCGGCGACGCTGAGCTCTACACTGACGCGGCGCGCAAGCAGGAACTGACCGACTGTCTGGCGCGCCAGGGCGAGCTCAAGGCGCGCCTCGAGGAGCTGGAGGCCGACTGGCTCGCCGCCGAAGAGGCGCTCGAGGAAATGAACGAGGCGCTGTCGGGCTGAGCCACGCTCGGTTCGATAGCGCCTCGGGTCGCTGGGTCGCCCGATAGCCGGGGCGAGTGGGCGTGGCGAACGGCTATTGCGAGTCGCACCGGGATGAGGCGGGCACGCTTGCGGGAGCCGTGTCGCTGGCTTCCATGCGCGCGGCCAGTCGCTCGCGCTCGGCCTGCTCGTCGGCCAGGCTCTTGTGAGGCAGCAGCAGATTGAGCAGCACGGCGGTGAGCGCCGCCACCACCACGGGTGATCCACCGATCGCCATCTCGATCGTGTCCGGCAGCGCGGCGATGGCCTGCGGCGCCGCGGCGAGCCCGAGGCCCAGCGCCAGCGCCAGGCTGGCGATGGTCATGTTGCGCCCGGACAGCTCGTCGCGGGTCAGCAGCTGGATACCGGTCATGGTGATCATGCCGAACACCGTGATGGTGGCGCCACCGAGCACCGGATAGGGAATGGTGGTCATCAGCGCGCCGAACTTCGGCATCAGTCCCGCCGCCAGCAGAAACAGCGCCGCCAGTGCCAGCACCGAACGACTGATGACCTTGGTCATGGCGACGATACCGACGTTCTGGCTGAACGACGCCGTCGGCAGAGCCGCGAACAGGGCACCGACCAGAGTGCACAGGCCGTTGCCCAGCAAGCCCCCGGACAGCTCCCGATGGCCCAGCTCGCGATTCATGCCACCGATGGTGGTAGCGGATAGATCACCGATGGTCTGCACCGAATTGACCACGCAGATGATCACCATGGACAGGATCGCCACCGGCGCGAATTCGAGCGTCACGGGGAGCGGGCGCGGCGCACTGAACCAGGCAGCCTGATGCACCGCAGTGAAGTCCACCATGCCCAGCGCGAGTGCCAGCGCGTAGCCCACCACGATGCCGCAGATGATCGCGGCGAGCTTGATGAAGCCCCGCCCGAACTGGGAAATCGCCAGCACCACGGCCAGAGTGACCAGTGCCACCAGCCACTGCCTGCCGCCACCGTAGCCAGCGCTGCCCTTGCCCCCGGCCATGTAGTGGATGGCGATGTCGTAGAGCGACAGGCCGATCACCAGCACCACCACCCCCGCCACCACCGGCGGAAACAGGTGACGCAGCGGGCGTATACCGAACCCGACCAGCAGCATCGCCGTGCCGCCGATCAACTGGGCGCCGAGGATGCCGCCGAGGCCATACTGGGCGCCCACG
Organism: Halomonas sp. OfavH-34-E; assembly: GCF_024124525.1. Lineage (NCBI taxonomy): Bacteria > Pseudomonadati > Pseudomonadota > Gammaproteobacteria > Oceanospirillales > Halomonadaceae > Halomonas > Halomonas sp. OfavH-34-E. The sequence goes on from NZ_JAMXRY010000034.1 coordinate 14,461, forward strand.
GCGGTCAGGGTGGGCACGTAGGCAAAGCCGACACCGAAGATGGTCGGCAGGCGAGCACCGAAGCGCCAGACGCCGAACAGCTGGATCAGCGTCGACAGCGCCGAGGCCACCAGCGAAATCTGGATCAGCAGCAGGGTTTCGGCGGTGGAGGCGCCGATGGCACCGGAGACGATGATCGGCACCGTGATGGTACCCATGATCATGGCGAGGAGGTGTTGCAGCGACAGTGGCAGGGCACGGCTCAGCGGTGGCCGGCCGTGGAAGTCGAAGACCGAGACGCTGACGGGGTAGCGGGCGTTGCTCATGGATACGATCACCGGTTGTTTTTGTATACAGGTGATTGTGGTAAATGTTTCCATAAACATCAAGGTGAGACGAGATTAGACGAGAGAGCCTGGTTTACCGCCCCGCCGACATCGCGTTGCGATCGGGCTTCCAAAGATCTCAAAGGTGGCAGGACGCCGCGTTCGCTGCCTATTGGCACCCGGCTCTCGGCTGTCGGTGTCAGCTTTCGAGCAGAAAGGTCACCGGCCCGTCGTTGATTAATCGTCCTGAAGGTGAGCTGCATGTTGGCGCTCGGCGCCAGGAGGGGGCTCTCAGCTCTCCAGGAGAAAGGTCACCGGCCCGTCGTTGATTAGTGCCACCTGCATATTGGCGCCGAACTCGCCGCTGGCCACCGGCGCATGGCGCTGGCGGGCCTGATCGAGCAGGTAGTGAAACAGACGATCGCCTTCGGCCGGCGGCGCCGCGCTGGAGAAGCTGGGACGCAGCCCCTTGCGGGTATCCGCGGCCAGGGTGAACTGGGATACCAGCAAGAGGCCACCGCCGGCCTGCTGCACATTGAGATTCATCTTGTCCTGGTCATCGGCGAACACGCGATAGTGCAGCAGCTTGTGCAGCAGGCGGTCGGCCGAGGCCTCGTCATCGCCTTTTTCCACCCCGACCAGGGCCAGCAGGCCGTGGTCGATGGCGCCGACGGTGCGATCCTCGACCTCGACACTGGCACGGCGGACACGTTGGATCAGGGCTTTCATGCAGGGCTTCCTCTGGCAATAGGTGGGGGGTTACACACAGCAGGGCCCGCTAGCCTAGCACGGGCCTGCCTGGCCAGGCGTCAGCGCCCTAGCAGAGCGTCGCGGAAGTCGCGGTCCAGGGGATCTTCACCGAGCCAGATGGCGAACATGGCGTTGGCAAGCGCCTTGTCGTTGGAGCGGTACAGCGGGGCACCATTGAGCGCCAGGATCAGGCTCTCGCCATCCCAGGTCAGCGAATAGCGGTCGCCCGGCGTGACGGAGCGATAGCTGTCGACCAGCGCGGTCAGCGGGCGGCGAATCGACGGAAAGTCCACGGCGCCGACCTGCTCGCGTACGGTATCGAGGGTGGTGCTGGCGAAGTCATCGGCCTCGATGGCATGGAAGTAGTGCAGCACCAGCCGGCGCGGGACGTCGGATTCGGGAGCGGGGCGGGGGTACCCCGCGGCCTGGTAGTAGGCGCCGGCGTAGGCGTCCCACACCAGATAGGTGAAGAGCCCGTGGCCGATCATCTCGTAGCGCCGGCCGTCGTCGATCTGGGTGGCAAAGCTAGCGCTCTTGACGCTGACCTGCTGCGTCGACGTCTGGGCGTTGGCCTCGGGGGGCGCGGCCATGGTCAGGGTCAGACAGGTGATCAGGCTGACGGCGGCAAGCAGCCGAACCAGCGGGTGCTGTCGGGGTTGTCGCGAAGGCATGATGAAACTCCCGTGACATGATGTTGTACACATCATGGCGCGAGATATGACTTATGTACAGTTTTTGTAGAGTGTTCTTCCCGTGACTACCAGGCGCGGCACAGCATGATGTCGCAACGGGGCTCCGCCAGCAGACGCTTGGTGATCTGACTGCGTCGGCCCGCCTGACTGCGGTTGCCCAGCGCCAGCAGATCGGGAGGCTGACGGCGCAGATGGGCGATCAACACGTCCAGGGGGTCGCCCTGTTCCAGCACCAGTTCCAGTTCCGGCACCCGATCGAATTCCGCCATCAGGTGGTCGATCTCCTGTTCGAGCTGCTGTCTAAGTCGGATGACCTCACGATCGCGCCACTGGGCGAAGTCGGTATCGGAGCCGAGTTCGCGCTCGCCCGGCACGTCCCAGGCGTGGAGCAGCTCGAGGCGGGATTCCGGAAAGTGTCGCAGGGTCTCGCGCAGGGTGCGACGGCAGGTCAGGGAGAAGTCCACCGGGACCAGGATGTCGTTCCACGGCTCTGCGGGGGGCTGGCTGACGGTCAGCACCGGACAGGGGGCGCTCAACAGCACCCGGGCCAGGGTGGTGCCGCCGATCAGGTCAGGGTGTCCGCGCTTGCGATGGGTGCCGAGGATGATCATCTCGGCGTTGCGATCGTGGGCCTCACGGATGATCTCGGCGTAGGGGGCGCCGGTCACCGTCTGCACCAGCAGCGGCGGTTCGGCCAGTGCGTAGTCCTCGCGCAGGTCGGTGGCGATGGCGTGGATGTCATCTACTACCGCACCTTCCAGGTCGCGCAGCACCCGGTGGGGCAGGTAGGGATCCAGCACGTGCAGTACATCGAGACGGGCGCCCATCTCGTTGGCCAGGCGGATGGCGCGGCCGAAGGCGGAACGGTTTTCTGCCGACAGGTCACAGGCAAACAGCAGGGTGCGAGTCATGGCTCTGCCCTCACGACGCCAGTGGGTGAACCTTCAGCATGGGCGGACGTGCCGATTCGCGCAAGCGACGGTGTCGTCAGTCCCTGTCAGTGCACGATAGCGCCCGTCCTGCGCTCGGATCAGATCAGACTGGGCATTTCGTGCCCTCTACTGCCCGCCAACGCCAGCCACTGCCTCCTGCCGCTACCACCAGGCGTGGAAGTGATGCACCGGGCCGCGCCCCTGGCCCACCGACAGCCGCCGGCTGGCGTCGAGCGCCTGGTGCAGCCAGCGCTTGGCGTCGCCGATGGCGTCGATGACCTGCGCCTCGTCGGCGTCCTGGGGCAGATGGGCCAGCTTGGCGGCGATCGCCGAGGACAGGGCACAACCGGTACCATGCAGGTTCTGGGTATCGATGCGCGGCGCCGGCAGCCAGCGATCGCCACCGGGCGAGGCCAGCAGGTCGGGACAGCTATCACCATCGAGATGGCCACCCTTGAGCAGCACATAGGGGGCTGACAGTTGCTTGAGCGCGGGCAGCATTGCCTCCATGGCATCGGCGCTGGTGGGCGGCTCGACCCCCAGCAGTACCGCCGCCTCGGGCAGGTTGGGGGTGATCACGTCGGCCAGCGGCACCAGCACATCACGTACCGCGCTGATCCCGGCTTCATCGACCAGGATGTCGCCGCTCTTGGCTACCATCACCGGATCGAGCACGATCCAGCGGGGACGCCTGGCCTCGAGCGCTTCACGCAGGGTCTCGGCGACCTCGCGGCTAGCGACCATGCCGATCTTCACCGCGTCGATGCGCACGTCGTCGAGCAGGTGATCGAGCTGCACCCGGATGCTCTCTGCAGCCACCGGGTGCACCTCGCGTACCCCACAGGTATTCTGCGCGATCACCGCGGTGATGACGTTGGTGGCATAGGTGCCCAGGGCAGACAGCGTCTTGAGGTCGCCCTGGAGGCCGGCGCCGCCAGAAGGGTCGGAGCCGGCGATGGTCAGCGTGTGAGGGATGGATACGGCGTGGGACATGAAAGACACCCGAAAGTCAGCAGAAGACACAGAATACAAGAGGCGGCGCTGAGAGAGCCAATGTCGAGCGCATCATGCTGAGTCTGTTTGTCATGGCGTTTGCCAGCGCCACCCTGCTGCCCGGAGGGTCCGAGCTATGGCTGGCCGGGCTGTGGTGCCGGGGCGAAGCGCCGCTGGCACTGTGGCTGGTGGCCACCCTGGGCAATACCCTGGGCAGTCTGGTCAATGTCGCCCTGGGCCGCTACGCCACCCAGTATGTCGATCGTCGCTGGTTTCCCGCCTCCCGGGCGGGACTGGCACGAGCCCAGCGCTGGTATCGCAAGGGCGGAGAAGCGAGTCTGCTGCTGGCCTGGCTGCCGGTGGTGGGGGATCCGCTGACGGTACTCGCGGGAATCGCCCGGCTGCCGTGGTGGCGTGCCACGCTGTGGATCGTCGTCAGCAAGGGCGGGCGCTACGCGGTGCTGCTGTGGTTTGCCGAACGCTATTTCAGCTGCGGCTGATCACTGCTCGAGAGTCGACACGATGTCCGCCTGTGCCCCGAAAACGGACAGGGGCCGCGCGAGGCGGCCCCTGGGTGCTTGTGTCGGCAATGCTCGACACCTTCTGGATGGGTTACTCCTGGCCGAAGTCAGTGCCGCCGTCCGGGTTGCGGGCGTTGTAGTAGGCCTGCTCGGAGATGGCGTGGTAGTTCACCACCTTGTCCTGGAAGTCGCGGTACGACTCGTAGATGCGACCGGCGATATCGCTGGAGTCAGCCAGTTCCTGCACCACCTCGGCGGAGATCTCTTGAGCCTGGGCGAGCACGTCGTCGGGCAGCTTGCGCAGCTGGACGTCGTGTTCGTTGATCAGGGTGGCCAGGGCATCGTTGTTGCGCGCGGTGTACTCGTCCAGCACGTCCTGGTTCACGTCGCGCACCGCGGTGCGCAGGATCGCCTGAAGGTCGGCGGGCAGCTCGGCCAGGGCCTCATCGTTGACGATGGCCTCGAACATCACCGTCGGCTCATGCCAGCCCGGGTAGTAGTAGTACTCGGCGGCCTGATGCAGGCCGAAGGCCAGGTCGTTGTACGGGCCGATCCACTCGGTGGCATCGATGGCGCCGGACTGCAGCGAGGTGAAGATCTCGCCGCCGGGCATATTGACGATGGCCACGCCCATGCGGTTCATGACCTCACCACCGAGGCCCGGCATGCGCATCTTGAGGCCGTCCAGGTCGTCGACCGAATTGATTTCCTGGTTGTACCAGCCGCCCATCTGTACGCCGGAGGCGCCGGCGGTCATGACCTCGACGCCGAAGTCATCGTAGAGCTCGTTCCACAGCTCCAGGCCGCCACCATAGTGCAGCCAGGCGTTCATTTCCTGGGCGTTCATGCCGAAGGGCACGGCGGCGAAGAACTGGGCGGCGGGCGCCTTGCCCTTCCAGTAGTAGGAGGCAGAGTGGCCCATCTGGGCGGTGCCTTCGGCGACGGCGTCGAAGACCTCGAAGCCCGGTACCAGCTGGCCGGCACCGAACACCTCGATCGTCAGGCGGCCGTCGGACATTTCCTCGACCAGCTTGGCCAGACGCTCGGGACCCTGGCCGACACCGGGGAAGTTCTTCGGCCAGGAGGTGACCAGCTTCCACTCGAAGGTGTCCTGGGCCTGGGCCTGGGCTCCGACCAGCAGTAGACCGGAGGCACCGGCGAGGGTAATGGCCTTGGCGATTGAGCTGCGTTGCATGTAAGTCCCCTTTGTATGGTATTGGCGTTGTCGGGACCTGCCGGCCAGGGTAGGGCCGGCGGGTAGTTGGCGTCTCGCGGGATGGCCCGAGACGCCGTGAAGCGGGCGATGGCTCGTCGGGCAACTATAGACGCCGGGGGCACCCCCCGGCGTGGGCTGCCGTCCACGCATCGCCAACGCGCCGGGTCAGAACGGCTCCGGCAGCCAGGTGGCGAGCTGCGGGCCAGCGTCGAGAGTGACAGGGCCCAGCGTTGAGGTTTTCGGCATCAGAACTGCTCAGGCAGCCAGGTGGCCAGTTCCGGGAAGAACGAAAGGGCCAGCAGCATGCCGAGCTGAAGCACGATGAACGGAATGACGCCTCGGTAGATCGCGGACGTCGGTACCGACTCCGGGGCCACCCCGCGCAGGTAGAACAGGGCGAAGCCGAAGGGAGGCGTCAGGAAGGACGTCTGCAGGTTGATCGCGATCATGATGCCCAGCCAGATCGGATCCAGGCCCATGGCCAGCAGAATCGGACCGACGATCGGCACCACCACGAAGGTGATCTCGATGAAGTCGAGAATAAAGCCGAGCAGGAAGATCACCAGCATCACGATGATGGTGGCGCCGACTACCCCGCCAGGCATGTTCTCGAACAGATGGGTGACCAGCTCTTCACCGCCGTAGGCGCGGAACACCAGTGAAAACAACGCCGCGCCGATCAGGATCAGGAACACCATGGTGGTGACGTGGGTGGTGGAGCGCAGCACGTCCTTGAGCGTGGCCAGATCGAGGCGACGATAGGCCAGAGCCAGCACTAGGGCGCCGAAGGCACCCACCGCGGAGGCTTCGGTGGGGGTGGCCAGTCCGGCCAGGATCGAGCCGAGCACCGCGACGATCAGCACGATGGGCGGCACCAGGCCCTTGAGCAGCAACAGGCCGATGCCCGAGGTGTGGCCCAGCTCGGCCATCAGTTCCTGGCGATCGGCGGCAGGAGCGGCGCTGGGCTTGAACAGCGCCACCAGGCTGACGTAGACGATATACACCAGCACCAGGATCAGGCCCGGGACCAGCGCCCCCATGAACAGATCACCCACCGACACCGTCTTGGGGCTGAAGATGCCCATGGACAGCTGGGCCTGCTGGTAGGCGCTGGACAGCACGTCACCAAGCAGCACCAGAGCGATGGACGGCGGGATGATCTGACCCAGGGTGCCGGTGGCGCAGATGGTGCCGGTGGCCAGCGACTGGCTGTAGCCGCGCTTGAGCATGGTCGGCAGCGACATCAGGCCCATGGTGACCACGGTGGCGCCGACGATGCCGGTGGAAGCGGCCAGCATCATGCCGACGAGGGTCACCGAGATGCCGAGTCCGCCGCGCAGCGAGCCGAACAGCAGGGCCATGGCGTCGAGCAGGGTTTCGGCGACCTTGGACTTCTCGAGCAGCACGCCCATCAGCACGAACAAGGGCACCGCCAGCAGGGTGGTGTTGGTCATGATGCCGTAGAGGCGATTGGGGAAGGCGTTGAGGTAGCTGCCGTCGAAGTTGGCATCGATGCCGAGGGACTCCAGGCCGTAGCCGAGCCCGGCAAAGGCCAGGGCGGTACCGGCCAGCGACAGCGCGACCGGAAAACCGAACATCAATACCGTACAGATGACACCGAACAGCACCAGGGGCATGAACTCCAGCATTTACAGGTGCTCCTCGTCGGCGTCATGGGGAAGGGCGTTGGGGTCGAGACGTCCCTTTAAAATCAGGATATTGCGGTAGATCTCGACGAGGCCCTGGACAATCATCAGCACGGCGAAGGCCGGTATCAGCGTCTTCAGCAGGAACACCCCGGGGATGCCGCCGGCGTCGGGTGAGCCCTCGAAGATGGCCCAGGACTTGCCGACGTAGCCGAGGCTGGTGGCGATCACGAAGCCCATCACCGGCAGCAGCAGCAGCAGGGTGCCGAGCAGGTCGACCAGCGCCTTGCGCCTGGGCGACATCGCTCGATAGAAGATGTCGACGCGCACGTGCCCGCCGTGCTTCAGGGTGTAGGCCGCCGCCAGCATGAACACGGCGGCGTGCATGTACATCACCGATTCCTGCATGGGGATGCTGTTGACGCTGAAGGCATAGCGCAGCACCACGATCAGGAACTGGATGATCATCATCGCCAGGATCAGCCAGGAAAGGCCCCTGCCAAGGCGTTCGGAGAAGGCGTCCAGGGCCGCCAGTGGCCCCGGCAAGCCGGAAGATGTAGACATTAGGAACTCGCTGGTGGTGTCAGGGCGATCATTGTCCAGGCTGGCGCCCGGGCACGCCGTCGCCAGGGCAGGACGTCGGCTTGCCGGGGGGACCTGGCGTCATGGATAGTGTGGCACGCGGAGACATTAGCGAATCTCGGTGCACGTCAACGCTGACTATACGGCAGTCGAGGTAGCACTGTCATGACACCAAAAGTCGAGGTCCGCTGGCGTGGCGTCCGCCGCCGACAGGATGGCTCAGGCGGGTGGGTCGGGCGTGTGGCTCAGGCGGGTAGCTCAGACGGGAAGCTCAGGTGGGAAGGTCAGGTGGGAAATTCAGGTGAGCGGTTCAGGCAGGTTGCTCGGGCTGATCGGCCTGGATGGCGGCGAGGCAGGGCTGGGGCAGGCGAATATCGACGGCCACCGGCAGGTGGTCCGAAAACAGTCGGTCGAGGACTTCGGCCTCATCGGCCTCCAGCGACGACGACAGCAGGATATGGTCCAGCGCTCGGCTGGGGCGCCAGGACGGGTAGCTCAGTGCCGGTCGCACCGGATGCAGCGGCAACGAGGCGCAGAAGCGGTCGTGGGCGTGCAGGCGGTCCGGGGTGCAGTTCAGGTCCCCCATCACCACCACGTGCTTGAGTGGCTGGATCAGCTCGCTGAGGTAGTCGAGCTGCAGGTTCTGGGTGCGCTGGCCCAGCGCCAGGTGGGCGACGAACAGGTGCAGGGCCTCGGGGCCCTGGCCGAAGCGCGCATGGATGGCGCCCCGGCCGGGCAGGGTTCCCGGCAGGCGGTGCTCCTCGATGCGGCTGGGTGCCAGCCGGGAGAGCAGGCCATTGCTGTGCTGGGCAAGTCGACCGAGGTTGCGGTTGAGCTGCTGATAGTGGTGGGGGAAGCCGCCTTGCATGGCCAGGTACTCGAGCTGATTGACCTGGTTCGAGCGAAAGCTGCCGCCGTCCACCTCCTGTAGCCCCACCATGTCGAAGTGCGACAGCACCTCGGCGATCATGTCCAGACGTCGTTGCCGACGCGGGTGAGGCAACAGGTGCTGCCAGCTACGGGTGAGGTAGTGGTGGTAGGCCGAGGTCTGGATACCCACCTGCAGGTTGAAGGTCACCAGCCTCAGGTGACCTCTGTCCAGCGTGGGGTGGCGTTCCTCGGCCAGTGACGTCATTGGGCTCCAGACTCCTGTTCGCTGCGGATCTGCTCCACCAGCGCCTCGGCGATGCGCGGCATGTTGTCGAGGCTGCCGGCGGTGCTCGGCGAGACGATGTAGCGACCATCGACGATCAGCGCGGGGACGCCCATCAGTTCGAGGTTGCGCATGGTGGCGCTGGCGCGATTGATCTGGGACTTCACGCCGAAGCCATCCAGCGCCTTGAGCGCCTGCTCTTCGCTGACACCGTAGTCGCTGAAGAAGGCGGCGATGTCTGCTGGCTCGGTAAGCTGCTCGCCTTCCTGGTGGATGGCGTCGAAGAAGTCCTCGTGCACCTCGTCGAGGATCTCGAGCTGCTGGGCGGCATAGAAGGCCTTGGCGTGCTTGACCCAGGTCTCGCCCAGGGTTGCCGGCATGCGTTCGAACTCGACGTCATCGGGCAGCTCGGCGACCCAGGCATTGAGCGGATCTTCCAGCGAGTAGCAGTGCGGGCAGCCATACCAGAACACTTCGGTCACGTTGATCTTGCCATCGTCGCTGCCCAGCTCGACCTGATTGGGGGCGACGGTGTAGTCCTCGCCCTCGGTGATCGAGGCGGCGACCGCCATGGTCGACAGGCTAAGGCCAGCGAGGCCCATCATCAGTGACTTCAGCATAGAATGTTTTCTCCTTGATTGAGGCGGGCATGCCATGGCGGCGCGAGGGCGCGACGAACCTGGAGCCGCAAAGCGAACGCTGTTTTGAGTCTACAACGTTCGAAGGGTTCCCGAATATCCCGATTGGGCAGACGTCGCATGTCTATCTTTGCTGGTAAACGCAACGGGGCGGCCACAAGGGCCGCCCCGCGGGACGCATCGAAAGGTGAATCGATCAGTGCAGGCCCTGGACGTAGTTGGCCACGGCTTCCATGTCGGCATCGCTCATCTTGGCGGCGATGTCGGCCATCACGCCACCGGGGCTGTTGGCGCGGGCGCCGGAGGCGAATGCCTGGAGAGTGCTGACCACATAGCCGGCGTGCTGGCCGGAAAGCCCCGGATAGACCGCCGAGCCGATGCCGCTGCCGGTCGGGCCATGGCAGGCGCTGCAGGCCGGGATGCCCTTGGCCAGGTCGCCAGCGCGGTAGAGCGCCTCGCCGCGCTCGAGCAACGCCTCGTCATCCTTGGCCTGCCCCACCACCGGGTCCTGGCCGGCGAAGAAGGCGGCCACGTCCCAGGCGTCCTGGTCGCTGAAGTTGTCCACCTGCCCCGCCATCTGCGGCACCGGACGGGTGCCGTCACGGATGTCGATGATCTGCTTGGCCAGGTAGGAGGCCTGCTGGCCGGCCAGGTTGGGGAAGGTCGGCGCGATACTGGCGCCGGTCTGGCCGTGACAGGCGGCGCAGGCGGTGGCCTTGTCGCGTCCTGCGGCGGCGTCTGCGTCACTCTGGAGGTCGGCATGGGCGGCGCCGACGACGCCGATGGAGATTGCCAGGCTTGCCAGTAACTGTCTCATCGCTAGTTCACTTATGCCGTTTTTAATGTTTTCACGGTCCCGCGGAAGGCGTGGCCTTCACAGCAGGGGGAAGCGCCCGCGCTGAGGCCGGTCGCTGGCGACAGCGGCACAATGTTATGATGATTCCCCGGGTCGCAGCCGCCTCAAAGCTTACTATAACCAAACACCCCGGGGGCGGGAATGCCAGGGCCCTCGACCCTACCTTTGATCACCGTCAGGATTTCTTCCATCTCATGGCTTTCAACTACTCCTTGGCCCGATTCCTCACCAGTGCGCCGACGCTGGCCCGATGCCCCGAAGACAGTGGTGTCGAGGTCGCCTTTGCCGGACGTTCCAATGCCGGAAAGTCCAGCGCGATCAACACCATCACCCAACAGAAGGCGCTCGCGCGTACCTCCAAGACGCCGGGTCGCACCCAGCTCATCAACGTCTTTTCGCTGGGCGAGGACAGCGAGCGCCGGCTGGTGGACCTGCCCGGCTACGGCTACGCCAAGGTGCCCGAAAAGGTCAAATTGGAGTGGCAGCGCCACCTGGCCGAATACCTCCAGAAGCGAGCTTCGCTCAAGGGGCTGGTGCTGGTGATGGACGTGCGTCACCCATTGACCGAGTTCGACCTGGCGCTGCTGGATGTGGCCGATGAGCGCGACCTGCCGGTGCATATCCTGCTGACCAAGGCCGACAAGCTGAAGCAGGGCGCGGCCAAGGATGCCCTGCAGCAGGTGCGCTCGCGGCTGCGTGAGTGGGAGGACCTGGTCAGCGTGCAGCTTTTCTCGGCGCTCAAGCGCCAGGGCGTCGACGAGGCCCATCGGCGCCTGGACGGCTGGCTTGCGCACGAAGGCTAGCCAGCCTGACGAGCCCTAGCCAGCCTGACGAGCCCGCCGGCTACTTGTACGTAGCGGTGACCTCCAGCAGCCCCTTGACGCGCCCACCGGATGCCTGCTCGGCATAGCGGTAGTAGCTGACGCGTAACGGAACCCTGGGCGCCTCCCCCATCAGGCCAACCGCTCGCGAGCCAGACAGGTCCACGGGGTCGAAGTCATGGGCTGAAAAAGCGTCGATTTCCAGCGCCAGCCCGATGCCCTTGGCGCCGTCACCCGAGCTGTCGGCGTTGCCGAGGATGCCTTGGCGGGCGTTGATGACGCTGGCGCCGCCCGAGCGTATGGACAAATCCGCCATGTTGACCTCATCGCAGTTGTTGAAGTTCAGGTAGGCGGTGGTGGTGCCGCCCCGAGATCCTGCTCCTGGCAGCTCGCTGAGGTCGATATCGGGCAGGATGATGTAGGGGGTCCACATCTTGCAGGTGCTCTCGATCACGGTGACGTAAGCGCCGCCAACTCCGACTACCGTACCGGTATAGTTGTCGCTGGCGCCGGTGCTGGTCGCCACGTGGGTATGAGGTGAGTAGGTAAACTGGCTGTAGGAGCCCGGTTCGGTATCGCCATGGCGCACGATCGGGATCTCCTTCGCGACGCTGCCGGACACGCAGCCAGATGCGTGGTTGGCGGTGCGCAGGGAGGCGACCAGGGTCTGGTGGTGATGGCCGCCCATGCTGGTGTCGGCCTTGTCGAAGTAGAAGCCCTGCACTGAGCTTTCGGCGTCACCGGTGGCGCTGTCGTAGGCCCCCTGGGTGTCGAGCAGGATATAGACACGACCGTCGCTGCCGGTCTGGCAGGCGTAGGTGGTGTGGAAGGAGGCTATCCCGGCGGTGTCGCCTTCCGGCGTGGTGCCGGACAAGGTCGAGGGGTAGGACATGCCGGTGCTGAAGAGGCCGCAGGTACCGGGCGGACGCACGGTGTCGCAGGTAGGGCGTGCCGCCAGGGCTGGCGCGATGCCCAGGGGCAGGGAGAGAGCGGGCCCAAGTCCTGAAACACGCCCCGAAAGCAGTCCTGAAGACAGTCCCGAAGACAGCCCCGAAACAAGCCCCAGTCCCGAAACCAGGGCAAACGCCAGCCCGAGCTTGAGCACTCGTCGCAGGTGACGCCAGGTCGGCGGGGATGAAGCGAGGGGGCGATAGAGCGGGCGGGGCATAGCGGCAGGCACTCAGGGAACAGGTGCCTGCCGGTTTACCACGTGGCGCCGGCGGTCGCCGGGGTTTTTCTCGCTTTATTGATCCTGATGCTCACCGAGCAGGGCTGCCAGCTCGGTCACCCGAGACAGTCGGGTCACGCCGCGTGGCAAGGGAGCCGTCTCGGCCTCTGGCGGCGCGATCCAGATCGCCCGCAAGCCCAGGCGAATCGCCGGCAGCACGTCTTCCTCCCAGGAATCGCCCACGTGCAGGGTCTCGCAGGCCTTGACCTGAAGCCGTGCCAGCATCGCCAGAAAGGGCCGTGGATCGGGCTTGGGTGCGAACATCTCGCCGGCAGCGATACGCGCCTGGAAGTGGCGGGCCAGCGGCAGACGGTGGAAGGCCACGTTGCCGTTGGTGATGCTGCCGAGACGATAGCGGCCCTTCAGTCTTTCCAGCATGGCGTCGGTGTCGGGGAAGGGCGTGACCAGGATACGCAGCGAGTGAAAACGCTGCATCGCCAGCGCCGCCCACCAGTGAGCCGCCGCCCGGTTGACGCCGCTTTCCTCCAGCAGCTGGATCAGGGTGCGCTCACGCAGCCAGCTGAAGTCGCCGCGCCGCGACCAGCTACGCCTGGCCAGAGCCTGGCGTTCACGCAGGTAGTCCGCGAGCGCGATGGGGGGCGTCAACGGCTCCTCGCGGCCGCGCTGCCAGGCGCCGAGCTGTTCGGTCAGCCAGTCGACGTGGCCCTGCTCGGTGCGCTGCATGACGCCGCTGTTGTCCCACAGGGTGTCGTCCAGATCGAAGGTGATGGCCTTGAGTCGGCTGAAGTCGTCCGCTGTCGCGTGGTCGATCAAGGGGTGTCTCCGGGATGGCTGTCGTCGCTCCGGCTGCGCCGCGCGCGGGGGTGGGCCTTGTCGTAGCTCTCGGCCAGGTGCTGCCAGTCCAGCCGGGTATAGACCTGGGTGGTGGACAGGTTGGCGTGGCCCAGCAGCTCCTGGACGGCGCGCAGGTCCTGGCTCGATTCCAGCAGGTGGCTGGCGAAGGAGTGGCGCAGGCGGTGGGGATGCAGGTGCTCCGGCAGGCCGCGCCGGCGGGCCTGGGTGACCAGGCGTGCCTGGATGGCACGATGGCCCAGCCGGTGGCCCTGCTGGCCGACGAACAGCGCTGTTTCGCCGTCGGTGGCCAGCACCGAGCGCACGCCGAGCCACTGGTCGATGGCCTGGCGCGCACGCGAGCCCACCGGCACCTGGCGCGGCTTGTTGCCCTTGCCGAGGACCCGCACCCGGCCGCCGTGAAGGTCGGGGAGATCCAGCGCCGCCAGCTCCGCCAGCCGTAGCCCGCTGGAATAGAGCAGCTCCAGCATCGCCTGGTCGCGTACCGACAGCGGCGAGCCGTCGTGGGGGGTGTCGAGAAAGCGCGCCAGCAGGTCCACGTCCACCGGCCGCGGTAGATCCTTCGGCGCCCGGGGGCCGCGGCTCAAGCCGACCGGGTTGTAGTCGAGTCGGCCAGCCGCCACCAGGTGTTCACACAGTCGCGACAGGGCGGCGCGGCGGCGCTTCAGGCTGCGCGGTGCCATGCCTCGGCTGCGTTCGGCGGCCAGAAAACGCCTGAGCGTGTGGGACGTCAGGGCCTGATCATCCGGCAGCCTGGCGTCGGTGTCATTGGCCTGGGCGTTCCACCAGTTCTCGAAGGTGGCCAGGTCACGCCGGTAGGCGTCGACGGTGGCAGGACTGGCGGTGCGACCCAGCTCATCGAGAAAGTCCGCTACCGCGCCGGCAAGCTGCCACTTGGGCGTCGTCTCAGCCGTCGTCTCAGCCACCTTTTCAGCCATCATCACGCTCGCACAGGCGCACGCTCAGGCGCACCAGTACCTCGGCCAGGTACTCGGTAAACAGGGTGTCCATGCTGGCACGGAAGTGGTCGGGATCAGGGCTTGCCAGCACCACAAAGCCCTGGGGCTCGCCCAGGGTCATGCGGGCGATGGCGCAGGAGCCCGACTTGGTCGGCGCCTTGGCGTGGGGCAGCAGGCGCTTCCAGTCGGTGGGGGTAAGACGGGTACAGCGGCTGGCGCGCCCATCGAGCAGCGCGGTCAGGCGCTGGCCGGTGTGGTCGTCGAGCACGTGACGCGGGGCCTGGGGCGGTCTGGGGTCGCGATCGGTCAGGCTGGCGGGGCACCACAGCGACACCGCTGGCGTCTGGAAGCGCTCGCTTAGCTGGGTGGCCAGGGCCTGGCCCAGGGCGTCGTTGTCCTGGGCTTCCAGCAGTGCCAGCACCAGCTCGCGGGTGCGCCGATACTGCGCCTCGTTGTGGCGGGCCGAGTCGAGCAGTTGCTCGAGCCGCAGTTCCGCGCCTTCGGCGCGCTTGCGCAGGTCATGGACCAGCCGTTCCAGCAGCGAGGTGGCGCCCTGGGTCTCCGGGTGGGGAATCGTGAGGCTCTGCAGCAGGCCTTCGCGACCGACGAAGAAGTCCGGGTGGCGTGCCAGCCATTCGGCGACGCGGTCCGGGTCGAGCGTCTTGCGGGGCTCTGGGGCGGCTTGAGGCATGCGCGTCTTCCTGTTGGAGTTCAATGTCTAGGCTGGATCGAGTTTCCGGGAAAGCGAGGGACCGGTACCTTGCTGGCAGCTTAGCCCAGTCCCGTCGAGTCCTGTGCGCCTGGGGTCAACGCAGCGGAATTCGTCCATCGAACACCCGCTCGGCGGGGCCGGTCATGATCAAGGGGCGCTCGCCACCTTCCCAGCGGATCGTCAGGCTGCCGCCGGGCAGGTGGACGGTCACCGGGCTTTCGAGCAGGCCCTGGCGAATGCCGCAGGCCACCGCAGCGCAGGCGCCGGTGCCGCATGCCAGGGTCTCGCCGCTGCCGCGCTCGAACACCCGTAGGCGAATCTCGTGGCTGGAGACCACCTGCATGAAGCCCACGTTGACCCGCTTGGGAAAGCGCGGGTGGTGTTCGACCAGCGGTCCCAGGCGCTCCACCGGCGCCTGGTCGACGCTGTCGACCTTGACCACCGCGTGGGGGTTGCCCATGGAGGCGACGGCGATCTCGAGGGTCTCGCCGTCGACCTCGAGGGTGTGACGCAGGCGGTCCTCGTCGGCCTCGAAGGGCAGGCTCGGCGGGGCGAAGCGCGGGGCGCCCATGTCGACGCTGACCTGCTCGTCGTCATGCACATCCAGCACCAGCGGGCCGCCGGCGGTCTCGACCCGGATCTGGCGCTTGTGGGTCAGCCGCTTGTCACGCACGAAGCGGGCAAAGCAGCGCGCACCATTGCCGCAATTCTCGACCTCGCTGCCGTCGGCGTTGTAGATCCGGTAGCGAAAGTCCATGTCCGGGTCCCGCGGCGGTTCCACCACCAGCAGCTGATCGAAACCGATGCCGAAGCGCCGGTCGGCCAGACGGCGGATTTCCTCGGCCTCGATGCGGGCCCGCTGGGTGACCAGATCGACCACCATGAAGTCGTTGCCCAGGCCATGCATCTTGGTGAAGTGCAGAAGCATCAGCGCGGTGCTCCTGACGTCGATCCCGATGCCGATCCCGGTTGCGATTCGCCGGGCAGCGACTCACCGGCCCAGAGGTCCTCGAGGGTCTCGCGTCGGCGCACCACCTGATAGCTGTCGCCGTCCACCAGTACCTCCGCCGGACGCGGGCGGCTGTTGTAGTTGGAGGCCATCACGAAGCCGTAGGCGCCTGCCGAGCGCACCGCCAGCAGGTCGCTGGGGGCCACCGCCAGTTGACGCTCCTTGCCGAGGAAGTCGCCGGTCTCGCACACCGGGCCGACCACGTCGTAGACGTCGCTTGCGCGGTCCAGGCGAGTGTCGACTTCGATGATGGCCTGCCAGGCCTGGTATAGCGAGGGCCGAATCAGGTCGTTCATGGCCGCGTCGACGATGGCGAAGTTCTTGGTTTCGCCGGGCTTCACGTAGGTCAGCCGGGTCAGCATGACGCCGGCGTTGGCGGCGATCGAGCGGCCCGGCTCGAACAGCAGCGTCAGGCGCTCGCCGCCGTCCCAGCGCGACAGGCGCTCGAGCAGCTTCGAGGCGTAGTCGAACGGGGCCGGCGGCGTCTCGTCCCTGTAGGGCACGCCGAGGCCGCCGCCCAGGTCGAGGTGCGAGACCTCGATTTTCTCCTCGCGCAGGCGGTCGAGCAGCACCAGCAGACGCTCCAGGGCGTCGAGGAAGGGAGCGATCTCGGTGAGCTGCGAGCCGATATGGCAGTCGAGCCCGGTGACCTTGAGGTGCGGCAGTTCGGCGGCCAGGCGGTAGACCTCCAGCGCCTCGTCCACCGGGATACCGAACTTGTTGTCCTTGAGCCCGGTGGAGATATACGGATGGGTGCCCGCGTCGACGTCGGGATTGACCCGCAATGACACCGGCGCCACCTTGCCCAGGCGGCCGGCCACTTCATTGAGCACTTCAAGCTCTGGGCGCGACTCCACGTTGAAGCACTTGATGCCGACCTCGAGCGCGCGCGCCATCTCGTCGGGGCGCTTGGCGACACCGGAGAACACCACCTTGGCCGGGTCACCCCCGGCGGTCAGCACCCGCTCGAGCTCGCCCTGAGACACGATGTCGAAACCGGCCCCCTGGCGCGCCAGTACGTTGAGCACCGCCAGGTTGCTGTTGGCCTTGACCGCGTAGCAGATCAGATGCGGGTGGCTACCCAGCGCCTCGCGGTAGGCCTGGAAGTGGCGCTCCAGGGTGGCACGTGAATAGACGTAGCAGGGGGTGCCCACCGCCTCGGCGATGCGGGCCAGAGGCACTTCTTCGGCGTACAGCTCGCCGTCTCGGTAGTTGAAGTGATCCATGCTCAGCTCTCGTCCTCGGTCGCGCTCTGGTCGCTTTCCTGGCTGTCCTCTTCGCCCTGTTCGTCCTCGACGGTTTCGCGGGGGCCGTAGCGCTCCGCCGCTTCTTCGTCACCGGGCAGGTACAGGGGGCCTTTCTGGCCGCAGCCCGCCAGGGCCATCAGGGCCAGCAGCAGGGCCGGCAACAGGGCGGGTCGCAGCACCTTGACGAGGCGGTTCATTGGGCGCCTCCCTGGCCGGTCGCAAGGGTCTTGAGGGCCTCACGGGCGCGCTGGGCAGCGGCGCGCACCTGGTCGGGGGCGGTGCCACCGATATGGTTGCGGGCGGCCACCGAGCCTTCCAGGGTCAGCACCTCGAACACGTCCTCGCCGATGACGTCGGAGAACTGGCGCAGTTCGTCGAGGCTCATGTCCGACAGATCCTTGCCGCTCTCGATGCCGTAGGCCACGGACTGACCGACGATTTCATGGGCGTCACGGAAGGCCACGCCCTTGCGTACCAGATAGTCGGCAAGGTCGGTGGCGGTGGAGAAGCCCTTGCGAGCGGCCTCGCGCATGGAATCGCCCTTGGAGACGATGGCCGGGACCATGTCGGCGAAGGCGCGCAGGCACCCCTTGACGGTATCCAGGGTGTCGAGCAGCGGTTCCTTGTCTTCCTGGTTGTCCTTGTTGTAGGCCAGCGGCTGCGACTTCATCAGCGTCAGCAGGCCCATCAGGTGACCGTAGACGCGGCCGGTCTTGCCGCGCACCAGCTCGGGCACGTCCGGGTTCTTCTTCTGCGGCATGATCGAGGAGCCGGTGCAGAAGCGGTCGGGCAGGTCGATGAAGTCGAACTGGGCGCTGGTCCACAGCACCAGCTCCTCGCTCATCCGCGACAGGTGCATCAGCAGCAGGCTCGCGAAGGCGGTGAACTCGATCGCGAAGTCCCGATCGCTGACCGCGTCGAGGCTGTTCTCGGCGGGGCGCTCGAAGCCGAGCAGCTCGGCGGTCAGGTGACGATCGATGGGGTAGGTGGTGCCGGCCAGGGCGGCGGCGCCCAGCGGCAGCACGTTGACCCGCTTGCGGCAGTCCAGCAGGCGTTCATGGTCGCGGGCCAGCATCTCCTGCCAGGCCAGCAGGTGGTGGCCGAAGGTCACCGGTTGAGCGGTCTGCAGGTGGGTGAAGCCCGGCATGATGGTGTCGGCCTCACCCTCGGCCAGCTCGATCAGGCCGGCACGCAGCCGCGCCAGTTCGCTGGCGACCAGGTCGATCTCCTCGCGCAGGTAGAGGCGAATATCGGTGGCCACCTGGTCGTTGCGCGAGCGCCCGGTGTGCAGCTTCTTGCCGGTGATGCCGATCTTCTGGGTCAGCCGTGCCTCGATGTTCATGTGCACGTCTTCCAGCGCCACCGACCACTCGAAGCGCCCTTCGGCGATCTCCGTCTCGATCTCCTTGAGCCCGGTCAGGATGGCGTCACGTTCCTCTTCGCTCAGCACGCCAACCTGGGCGAGCATGGTGGCATGCGCGATGGAGCCCTGGATGTCATGGCGGGCCAGGCGCTGGTCGAAATCGACCGAGGCGGTGAAACGAGCGACGAAGGCGTCGGTGGGTTCGCTGAAGCGGCCGCCCCAGGACTGGTTGGTGGTCTGGCTCATTGAATGGACTTCCTGAATGACGATGCGATGGCGACGTGATCGGTGGCCGGCGCCGAGGGCGCTGACGGAGCCGGCAGCCGTTGTCGTTGGTATGCCCAAAGTGTACCAGAGTCGGCCCTTGAGGCGAGGGTGCAGCGGGCCGGCAAGGAAGGTGCGGCATCAGCCCCTGAAGCGAGGGTGGCAGCGGGCGCTTCTGGCAGGCGCGGCAACGGGTCCCGTCGCCGTCGATTTTACTGACGGAGACCGTGCTTTATGATGACGCCATTCATTTAACATGGCGGACGCGGCGATTTGGTCGCAAGCCCGACCAGGGAGAGCAACGTGCAACAGATGTCCAGGCTGCGTATCGCGACGCGCAAGAGCCAGTTGGCCCTATGGCAGGCCGAACATGTTCGCGATCGTCTGATGGCGATTCACCCCGGGCTCGAGGTCGAGCTGGTACCGATGTCGACCCGCGGTGACAAGATTCTCGACACGCCCTTGGCCAAGGTTGGCGGCAAGGGGCTGTTCGTCAAGGAACTCGAGGAGGCGATGCTCGACGGCCGCGCCGATATCGCGGTGCACTCCATGAAGGATGTGCCGATGCAGTTTCCCGAGAGCCTGGGGCTTTCGGTGATCCTGGAAGGCGCCGAGCCCACCGACGCCTTCGTCTCCAATGACTATGCTCGCTTCGAGGACCTGCCCGAGGGCGCCCGTCTGGGTACCTCCAGCCTGCGCCGCGGACTGCAGATGCGCGAGGCCCGTCCGGATCTCGAGGTCATCAGTCTGCGTGGCAATGTCCAGACACGCCTGGCCAAGCTCGACGCTGGCGAATTCGATGCCATCCTGCTGGCCACCTCCGGGCTCAAGCGGCTGGGGCTGGGTGAACGTATCGCCCAGGAGCTGCCGCCGGAGATCTGCCTGCCGGCCTGTGGTCAGGGCGCGCTTGGCATCGAATGCCGCATGCACGACACCGAGCTGGTGTCGCTGCTGGCACCGCTCGACGATATCGAGACGGCGACCAGAGTGCGTGCCGAACGGGCCATGAATACACGTCTGGAAGGCGGCTGCCAGGTGCCCATCGGTGGGCACGCCATCTATCAGGACGATGGCAGAACCCTGTGGTTGAGAGCCCTTGTCGGCACGCCCGACGGTTCCCGCGTGCTGCGTGCCGAAGGGCGTGGTTCGGTGGACGAACCCGAGGCGCTGGGGATCCGCGTCGCCGAGCAGCTGCTGGAGCAGGGCGCCGGGGATATCCTGGCCGAGGTCTACGGGCCGCGTTGATGGGCACTCCGGTACTGATCACCCGGCCCGGCGAACGCGCCCAAGCGCTGGCCGAGGCCATCGAAAGCAAGGGGTTCAGCACCGAGCGGCTCGAGGTGATGCGGCAGGAAACTGTGCCAGAGACGGCAGATGTGCGCTCGGCCTGGCTCGACATCGACCACTTTCATAAGGTGGTAGTCATCAGTCCCGCTGCCGCCGAGCGGTTGGTCGAGGCGCTGGATCGCTACTGGCCACAGCTGCCCCAGGGGCTTGAACTGTACGCCGTCGGGCAGGCCACGGCGATGGTCTTGCACCAGGCGCTGGGGCTAAAGGTGAGGGTGCCTGCCCCCGCCGCCGGAGAAGAGACCAGCGAGGCCTTGCTGGCGCTGGCCTCGCTGCAGCGCCTGGAGCACCAGCGAGTGCTGCTGGTGGCGGGCGAAGGTGGCCGCCCGCTGCTGGGCGACACCCTGGGGCAGAGGGGCGCGCGTGTCACGCGTCTCGAGGTGTATCGACGCCGCCTGATCACTCCCGACGCCGGGGCCAGAACATGGCTCGAACAAGGGGGCTATCAGGCGTTGGTGGTCAGTAGCGGAGAAATCCTTGAACATCTGGCAAGATGGTGTTCAGAGGCCGCCTTTCAACAACCGCTTGTCGTATCCAGCCAGCGGTTGGCTACACTGGCGAAAACGCTGGGATTTCGCATCCCGGTCGTGGCGTCTGGCGCGTCTCCTGCGGCGCTGGCGGCCGCGGTGGCAAGGACCTGCGACCCAGAGGATGGCGAATGAAGATCTCTAAAAGGGCTAGCGACAGATGAGCAACCAACAGCACGATCAGGACGAGCAGCAGACCCCGTCCGCTTCCGGCCAGCAGGGCACAGGAAGCGCGACCTCAGGCACGGACGCCTCGAAGGGCGGCGCGGGCAAGGGGGGCTCCCAGCGGCGGTCGCGGCGTCGCGACAAGAGTGGCAGCAGCTCGACCGGATCCACTTCGTCCAGTGCCAGCGCGGCATCCTCCACACCCGCTGCGGCGACGGGCGGCTCATCGCCTGCCGGCGCCACATCGTCGAGCGCAGGCACCGCCAAGGCCACGCCGAGTGACGCCGCTCCGGTTGCAGCGAAGGGCACCGCCGGGGACAGTGCCAGCAAGCCAAGTGCCAGCAAGCCCAGCGACAGCAAGCCCAGTGCAAGCAAGCCCGACAATAGCGGCAAGGCCAGTGCCGGCAAGCCCGGCGATGGCAAGCCCGGCGATGGCAAGCCCAGTGACACCAAGGCCAGTGGCGCTAAAGCCAGTGACAACAAGGCCAGTGACAACAAGCCCAGCCCAGCGGCAGGCAAGGGTGGTAACGGTGGGGCTTCTGCCGGCGCCGGCGGTGCCGCGACTTCGTCTTCCGGCGGCTCTGGTGGCGGCTCTGGTGGAGGGAAGGCCGGCGTCGTGGCCCTGGTGCTGGTGCTCATCCTGATCGCCGGCGTGGCCTTTGTCGGCTGGAAGGGCTGGCAGCTGCAGCAGGCCATGTCCGCGCGCATCGACCAGCTCAAGCAGAACAGCCCCAGCGTGGCCGAGGTCCAGGAGCTGTCGTCCCAGCTGGAAAGCGGCCTTGCCGAGCGTCGCGAGACCATGGGCCAGGCGGTGGACGGCATCAAGAGCGACTTCGACGCCTACAAGTCCGACGTCAACCAGACCCTGGATCGGGTACTGGCCGAGCTGTCCAAGGAACAGAACGCCGACGAGCGTGACTGGCTGCACGCCGAGGCCGCCTATCTGCTGCGTCTGGCCAATCAGCGCCTGCAGCTCGAGCGTGATGTCGAAGGTGCTGCGGCGCTGCTGCGCACCGCCGACGCTCGCCTGGAAGAGGCCAACAATCCGGCACTGGTCCCGGTACGCCGCGCCATCGCCGAGGAGCTTGCCGCCCTGCAGACGGTGCCCAAGGTTGACCGGACTGGCCTCTACCTGGCCCTGAACGCCCAGCAGGAGCAGATCGCCGGCCTGCCGCTGGCCCAGGACATCGAGCAGTTCACCGCCGATACCACCATCGAGGAGGCTCCTTCCGGTGCCTGGCAGGAGCAGCTGGCACGGGTCGGTGAAGAGCTCAAGGAGCTGGTGACGGTACGCCACCACGACCAGGCGCTGGAAGCCCTGATCACCCCGGAGCAGGAGTCCTATCTGCGTCAGAGCCTGCGCCTGGTGCTGGAGCAGTCCCAGCTGGCCCTGCTCAAGGAAGAGACCGGCCTGTACGAGGCCAGCCTCGACAAGGCCATCACCCTGCTTGAAGGCTACTACGACGTCGACGACGAGTCGGTGCAGTCGGTGATCGCTCGTCTGGGCGAGCTCAAGGGCAAGTCCATCCGCCCGGAGCTTCCCGATATCAGCGCTTCCCAGCAGGCGCTGGCCCGGTTCATCGAGCAGCGCTTCGAAGCGGGCGCTTCCGGCCAGGGAGATAACGCATGAGAAAGCTGATCCTGCTCATTGTCGTTGGCCTCGCGCTCGGGGCGCTGTTCGGTCAGCTGATGATGTCGGTGCCCGGCTACTGGCTGGTGCGGGTGGGCGACACCTCCTTCCAGACTTCGTTCTGGTTCGGCCTGGTGATCCTGCTGGCCCTGTTCATGGTGCTGCACTTTGCCCTGCGCGTGCTGTTCCGCCTGAGCCGTCCGGTCAGCCGCTTCAAGGTGTGGAACTCGCGGGCACGCAATCGCACCGCGATGAAGCGCACCGTGCGCGGCCTGGTGGCATTGGCCGAAGGTCGCTGGAAGCGCGCCGAGAAGGCCCTGGTCAAGGCCGCCGATGACTCCAGCACCCCGCTGGTCAACTACCTGTCTGCCGCCCTGGCGGCCCACTACCAGGGCCGCTATGACCAGGCCGACACCCTGCTGAAGCGGGCCCACATCTCCACCGACGGCGCCGATCCCGCGGTGGGCATGATGCAGGCCCAGCTGATGCTGGACCGCCAGCAGTACGAGGAAGCGCTGGCGATCCTGACCCGTCTGGACCGTCATCTGCCGCGCCATCCCCAGGTGCTCAAGCAGCTCAAGGCCGCCTATATCAGCGTCAGCGACTGGGATGGCCTGCGTCGCCTGCTGCCGCGTCTGGCCGACCAGCAGCTGATCGCCCGGGAAGAGCGTGAACAGCTCGAGCTGCAGGCCTACCGCGAGCTGATCCTGCAGGAGACGCGCAATCCCGAGGATATCGAGCGGGTGCGCAACCTGTGGTCCGACATGCCCGAGTACCTGCGCACCAACATCGACCTGCTGGTGCTCTACGTCGAGACGCTGGTGCGCTGCGACGAACAGGTGATCGCCGAGAAACTGCTGCGCCACTCGCTCAAGACCAACTGGGACAGCCGTCTGGTGCTGCGCTATGGCCTGCTCGGGGTGGACGCTTCACGTCAGCTGGTGACCGCCGAGAAGTGGCTGCAGGAGCGTCCCAACGATCCCGACCTGCTGTTGACCCTGGGTCGCCTGGCGCTGCGCAACGCCTACTGGGGCAAGGCCCAGGAGTACTTCGAGGCGAGCCAGCGTCAACGTCCCAGCGGAGTGGTCTGTGCCGAACTGGCGCGGCTCTACGCCAACCTGGGCGAGCACAACAAGAGCCAGCTCTACTATCGCCAGAGCGTCGAGCTGCTCGACAAGTCGCTGCCCTCGTTGCCGCAGCCGAGCGACGCTCAGCAGGCCTGAGCCAGGCGTTCGATCTACTAAGCAGTACCCACAAACGCCACGGGCGGGGCCGAAGCCCCGCCCGTGGCGTTTGTGGTCCTGGTGGATGGGTCTCGTGCGCCGCGCCAGCCAAGGGCCGGCGGCGTGGCGTCACCATGCTGAAGGCGAGAACAGGCCCGGCGTGCAGCTGCCGCCACGCCTGTGTTGTCAGAGTTGTGGCGCCACGCCTGTGTCGTCCGGGCTGTGGCGTCAGGGCTCGGCACCCTGGCGATTCGATCAATAAAAAGGGGCGGCCCGTAGGCCGCCCCAGAAGCGTTGCAGGTAAGGTCTGTCAGTTGCCGTCGGGGTCGTAGTCGCCCCTGAACTTGGCGTTGGTCTCGGCATCCTCGCGGGTCTCGTGCTCGCGGGGCGAGTCGATACTGCCGTCCTCGCCGGGCAGCGGTGCGGTGTCCCTGGCTTCGCCGGTGGCCACCACGTCCTTCTCGACCAGGCGCAGGTTGGCGGCTGGCGCCTGGCCTTGCTTGTCTTCGCCAAAGAAGATCGTGGTGTGCGGGAAGGGGATCTCGATGCCCGCCTCGTCCAGGTGCAGCTTGACCAGACGGTTGTAGGCACGGCCCACCGCCCACTGGTTGCCGGGGGTGGTCTTGATGCGCACCCTGATGTTGACCGAGCTGTCGGCCAGGGCGATGACACCGGCCACCTCGAGGGGTTCGAGGATCTCGGACTTGAGGTCCTCGTCGGAGGACAGTTCGTCGAAGGCGTTGCGCAGGGCGACGATCGCCTCGTCCACGTTCTCGCGGTAGGCGACGCCGTATTCGCCCACATGGTAGCCGAAGCCACGCATGTAGTTGGAGACCACATCGACGCTGGAGAACGGCACCAGATGGTAGGTGCCGTGCAGGTCACGGATACCCACCGAGCGGATGCTGAGCTTCTCGGCGGTGCCGGTGATGCCGCCCAGGGTCACCACGTCGCCGGTATTCATGGCGTTTTCCACCTGGATGAAGATACCGGTGATGATGTCCTGCACCAGCTTCTGGGCGCCGAAACCGATGGCCAGACCGAGCACACCGGCACCGGCGATCAGCGGTCCGATGTTGATGCCGATTTCCGACAGCACGATCATCGCCGTCATGGTGACGATGGCGATGGCCAGAGCATTGCGGAACAGCGACAGCAGCGTCTGGGCCCGGGCCGAGGGCATGCCGCGGCCGGTGGTCGGATTCAGCTTGTGTTCGATCAGGCTGGCAAGGCCGATCCAGACCGCCGCGGCGACGATCAGGATGATGGCCACGTTGATCACCTGGCTGACCAGCACGCGACCCGCTTCGGAGGCGTACCAGGTGGCCATGTCGAACACGCCCCAGGCGTTGAGCAGGGCCATGGCGGCGACGATCAGGATCAGCACGTTGAAGGCGCGCAGCATCGTCGGGACATAGGAGTTGAGGCGTGCCTCGAGCAACGGCAGCTTCTTGCGCAGCTCTCCGGACAGGGTGATGCGACGACCGATGGCCTGGGCCAGCAGGCGCGACACCAGCATGGCAGCCAGCACGATACCGAGGGTCTTGAGGGTCGCGATCAGCACGAACGGCAGGGCGTCCTCGGGGCGTGTCAGGGTCAGCACCAGTACCACGGTGAAGTAGGTGATCGCCAAAAGATGCCAGATGCGGCCGAGCAGGCGCAGCGCGACACGGGAGGCCGACAGGCTGGACCTGACAGCGGCATCGAACAGCCCATCGCGCAGGCGGCTGCGATTGATCAGCACCACGGTGATGGCGTACAGGTAGGCGCCGATCATGATCAGAGCGCCGATGCCCTCACCGACACGGTAAGACAGGTAGGTGTTGATCAACGGGACCACCACCATCAGGCCGTAGCCGGTAAGGCCAATCAGCCGGGCGATCCAGCGATTCCAGTAGGACGCGCTGGGAGCGGTGATGGGCAGCAGTCGCAGGCCCTCGTAGCGTGAGGCGAACAGCATGCGCACGGCCGCCTTCAACAGCTCGATGACCAGGAAGGCATTGAGGAACAGCGACGCCCGGGTCGACAGGCTGCCCGTCTCACCGATGGCGAAGGTGGCGGCCAGGTTGCCGCCGACGTAGGCAAGACCCACCACGGCGGCGTCCACGATCACCGCCAGCACCACGCACAGCACCAGGCGGATGGTGGGGTTGAGGTTCTGACCGTTCTGCGAATATTGGCTCAACCGCGTGAACAGTGGCCTGACCAGACGCCTGATGATCACGAACAGCACAAAGGTCGCCAGAATCACCAGGCCGAGGTTGATCGCCGCCTGGGTGAACAGATCGAAGTTGAGTTCGCCTTCGGTCAGGGCGCCGTCGATCATGCCACCGAAGATGGCGGCGAGATTCTCGAACTGATTGCCGAACTCGCTGACCACTCGGCTGGTCATGTCCGCCAGTTGCTTGGGCAGGGTGGCCTCGGCGGCGCTGTCGACGGCCTGTTCACCGGCGGCCTGGGCCTGCTCGGGGGCGTTTTCCGCCATCTGTCGCAGTTGCTCGATCAGCTGGCTGCGGGCCTGTTCGTTTTCCAGCAGGTCGGCCAGGGTCGAGTAGGCCGGACCGTCACTGGAGGAACCGCCAGAGCCGCTGGCGTCACCGCCCTGCTGGGCGATGGCAGGTCCCGCGAGCAGCACGAGCGCGAGCATCAGCACGCTGAAGAGTCGAGAGCAGAGTCGTGATCGCATCACGCAAACCTTCTCCTTTGATGGGTGGGGCCCGTCGGGGCAGAGGGGCGTCCTTGGACGAATCTGTCGCAGGCTAACATGCCCGTTTGCCGCTTGTACGCAATCAAGGATGTACAAAAGTTGTACGGATTGCCAATTCTGTGCCATATTGATCGTGAACGCATCCCATGCGCTTCATCCCTGCTAGGCAAGCACAACTTCGCCGCCCCCTCGGGCGGCGTTTTTTTTTAGATTTTCAGCACCTTCAGCGCCTTTGATCTCCCGCCTTCCGAGGCTCGGCATTGTCTGTGCCTTGTCGCTTTACGGGCCATCTGCGATCAGCCCGTTTCGCCGCGCCGAGGGCGAGGTCCAGCGGTATTGCCACCGGTCACGACATCGCCCAGGTATTTGCATACCATGGCGGTTTTGGCCGAGGCGATTGGTGATGGAGTGGTGGACGCTGGCAGCGGTAGCGCTGGGGGGCGCCGCAGGAGGCATGGGGCGACTGTTCGTCAGTCGTCGGGCAGCGGCCGCCTGGGGAGTGCGCTTCCCCTGGGGGACCCTGATCGTCAATCTGCTGGGAGCCTTTGTTATCGGCCTGCTGGCCAGTCGCCTGGTGGCAGGCTCGACCGCGGCACTCATGCTGCTGAGCGGGGTGATGGGCGGCTTCACCACGGTGTCCTCCTTCAGTCTGCAGACTCTGGACCTGATGCGCGAAGGTCGTCATGCAGCGGCGGCGCTCAACGTCTCGTTGACCCTGCTGGCCGGCCTGGCCGCCGTGGTGGCGGGGCTTGCCCTCGGGGGTGGCCTGTGAGGTGTCGGCAGAGGGGAGAAGCATGAGTCAGGCAACAAGCGTCTGGCGGCTCTATCTGGCGGTGGGCCTTGGCAGCGCCCTGGGATCGGTGTGTCGCCTCTTGACCGGCGTCGCGGTCTCGGGCCTGGTGGCGTCGTCCTTTCCCTGGGCGACCCTGCTGGTCAACGTGCTGGGATCCTGGTTGATTGCCCGCTTTGCTACCCATGCGGCCCTGAGCGACAGCCCTCGGCTGGCGAGCCTTCATCCGCTTGTCGTGGCGGGCTTCTGTGGAGGTTTCACCACCTTCTCGCTGTTCAGCCTCGAAGCGGCCCGCCTGGCCACCGGCGGCAGCCCCTGGCTGGCGCTGGCCTATGTGGTGCTAAGCGTGCCGCTATGGCTGGCGGCGGCCTGGGCCGGTGACGTCAGCGCACGGCGGGCCCTGGTCAGAGGCTCGTCCGAGTAGCCCAGACGCTCGTCAGAGTCGTCAAGGCCTCGTCTCGGCAAGCCAGGCGCTCGTGTCAGACGCTCACGCCAGGCGCAATCCCGCTATTCCGGCCCCCGCGAGCCAGCGGAAAGCAGGCCAGACCAGCGCGAGCCAGAACAGTGCGAGCCAGAACAGTGCGAGCCAGAACAGTGCGAGCCAGAACAGTGCGAGCCAGAACAGTGCGAGCCAGAACAGTGCGAGCCAGACCAAGGCGGGCCACCCTGGAGCGCAGACTCCGGGGTGGCCCGTTGGTCATTCTCGATCTTTTCTTGCCTGTCGCTGGGTGCCCGCCATGGCGGGCCCGTGCCGAGCACTCGGTGCTCGGCACCTTCCGCCTCCGCCCCGCTTACTTGGCCTTGGCGTCCTTGCCGGCGGGCTTGGCGGTCTTCTTCGCTGCCTTTTCGGCGGCCTTTTCCACGCTCTTGCCGGGCGCCTGGAAGTGCTCCCGCACCAGGCCCAGCAGTCCCTGGGTCGAGGCGTCGAAGTCCTGGCTGCGCTCGTCGATCTTCTCGCTGATCTCGCCGGCGATGCGCTTGCCCAGCTGGACACCCCACTGATCGAAGGAGTTGATGTTCCAGATCACCCCCTGGACGAACACCTTGTGCTCGTAGAGCGCGATCAGCGCGCCCAGGTTGCGCGGTGTCAGTTCGTCGAGCAGCAGCACGCTGGAGGGGCGGTTGCCGGGGCAGCTGTAGGGGTCCAGGTCGCCGCCCTTGCTGCTGCCTTCCATGAAGGCGTTGGCCTGGGCCAGCATGTTGGTGAGCAGGGCGAAGTGGTGGTCCTCGACGCCGGGCTCGGGCTTCAGCGAGGCGATGAAGTCGATGGGCACGTAGCGGGTGCCCTGGTGCAACAGCTGGAAGAAGGCGTGCTGGCCGTTGGAGCCGGTCTGCCCCCACACGATGGGGCCGGTCTTGTAGTCCACCGGGCGACCGAAGATATCGACCGACTTGCCATTGGACTCCATGTCGAGCTGCTGCAGGAAGGCCGGCAGCTGATGCAGGGCCTGGTCGTAGGGCACGATGGCCTGGGTCTCGGCACCGACGAAGTTGATGTACCAGATACCGATCAGCGCCATCAGCACCGGCATGTTCTCGCCGAGCGGGGCGTTCTGGAAGTGCTGGTCCATCTCGTAGGCGCCTTCGAGCATCTCGATGAAGCCTTCATAGCCAATCGCCAGGGCGATGGGCAGGCCGATCGAGGACCACATCGAATAGCGACCGCCGACCCAGGCCCAGAATTCGAACACGTTCTCCTCGCGGATGCCGAACTCCATGGCGGCCTTGCGGTTGGTCGAGGCGGCGATGAAGTGAGCGCCGATGTCGGCGTCATCGCCGGCGTTCTCGATGAACCAGCGCCGTGCGGTGCGGGCGTTGAGCAGCGTCTCCTGGGTGGAAAACGTCTTGGTCGAGACGATGAACAGGGTGGTGGCCGGGTCGAGGCGGCTCAGCACCTTCTGGATATGCGCGCCGTCCACGTTGGAGACGAAGTGGAAGTTCAGGTCCGCCTGGCGGTACTTGAGCAGGGCGCGGCTGGCCATGTTGGGGCCGAGGTCGGAGCCACCGATGCCGATGTTGACCACGTCGCGAATACGCTCGCCGCTGTAGCCCTTCCAGTTGCCACTGCGGACCTCTTCGGAGAAGCGCTTGATCTGCTCGCGGGTGGCGTGGATCTCCGGCATCACGTCCTTGCCATCGGCGATGACCGGGCTGTCCCCCAGATTGCGCAGCGCCGTGTGTAGTACCGGCCGGTCCTCGGTGACGTTGATGATGTCGCCGGAGAACATCTGGGCGCGACGCTGGACCAGCGCCGAGTGTTCGGCCAGCTCGACCAGCTTCTCCAGCACCGCGTCGGAGATCTGGTGTTTGGAGTAGTCCAGAAAAAGCCCGCCCACGCGCAGGCTCATCTTGTCGAACCGCTTCGGATCCTTGGCAAAGTAGTCGCGAATCCGGTCGTCGGCGGTCTCGTCGCGAAGCTTCAACAGCGACTGCCAGGTCACGCTTCGGGTCAGCTGGAACACGGGAGAATCCTCGATATTGGTCAGTTGTTATCGCTGCGAGAGGAAATCCAGGCGTTGGCATCCGGGATCTGCATCTCGTAGTCCTGGCCGAGCCAGGGCGAGCTCATCATGAAGTCGGCGCTGGAGGGGTTGCAGGCCACCGGCACATTCCACAGGGCGGCCAGGCGCAGCAGCGCCTTGACGTCCGGGTCGTGGGGCTGGGGGGCGAAGGGGTCCCAGAAGAAGATCAGCAGATCGAGTCGTTGCTCGGTGATGCGAGCACCGATCTGCTGGTCGCCTCCCAGCGGACCGCTCATCAGGCCTTCCACCTCCAGCCCCAGGGTGCGGCTGAGCCGCGCGGCGGTGGTGCCGGTGCCGAGCAGCTGGTGAGCGATCAGGGTGTCCTTCCAGCGGGAGGCCCACTCCATCAGTTCCTGCTTCTTGCCGTCGTGGGCGACCAGGGCGATGCGCTTGCGAGCCGGCAGAATGCGGCTGACTTCCTTGGCGGGTTGGGGCATGGGGCCTCCGGGATAAAAGGCGTGGTGAATGGTGTCACCGGGATGAGGGATACCTTAGAGCGTTGAAGGTAATATTACTACGGCTTGGCGCTGCGACTAAGGTCTAGCGCTGGCCTTCATAGAGAAGGCGCGGGCAGTAAGTTGTCGAAATTTCGTGCTTATTAGAGTGTCCTTCATCAATGTTTTTGGAGAAATGTTGTAAGTTTAACAAAATAGTGCTTGAGTCCCGGCGCTGTCTGTACCACATTGGTGCCCACTGACGACGTCCTTGCGGGGGATTTGCATCTTTAGTGAATCCGCCTACCGTCGACTCACCAGCTTTCACGCAAGAACGCTTTCGCCGCTCAGGGGGATATTCGCTATGACGCTCAAGGTTGCCATCAACGGTTTCGGACGTATCGGTCGCAACGTGCTGCGCGCACTGTACGAGAACGGTTACCGGGACCGGATTGAGGTAGTTGCCATCAACGATCTCGGTGATCCTTCGCTCAACGCCCACCTGCTGCGCCATGACACCGCTCACGGTCACTTTCCCTTCAAGGTAGAACATGACGAGGAGAGTCTGAGCGTCGATGGCGACCGTATCGCTATTCTGTCCGAGCGTGACCCGGCCAGCCTGCCCTGGGCGAAGCTCGGCGTGGACATCGTGATGGAGTGCACGGGCCTGTTCACCACGCGCGCCGACGCCGGCAAGCACGTCGAGGCCGGTGCCGCCAAGGTGCTGGTCTCCGCGCCTAGCCCCGACGGCGACGCCACCATCGTGTTCGGCGTCAACGACGGCGTGCTCAAGGCCAGCGATACCATCGTCTCCAACGGCTCCTGCACCACCAACTGCCTGGCGCCGGTGGCCAAGGCGCTCAACGACGCCGTCGGTATCGAGAATGGCCTGATGACCACGGTCCATGCCTACACCAACGACCAGAACCTGTCTGACGTGTACCACAAGGACCCGTACCGCGCGCGTAGCGCCACCCACTCCATGATCCCGACCAAGACCGGCGCTGCCGCTGCCGTGGGCAAGGTGCTGCCGGAGCTCAACGGCAAGCTGGATGGCCTGGCCGTGCGCGTGCCGGTGATCAACGTCTCGCTGGTGGATCTGGTGTTCAACGCCTCGCGCGACACCACCAAGGAAGAGATCAACGAGATCGTGGCCAAGGCGGCGGAGAATTCTCCGGTGCTCAACGTCAACGCCCAGCCGCTGGTGTCCATCGACTTCAACCACGATCCGGCCTCCTCGACCTTCGACGCCAACCACACCCGCGTCAACGGTCGCCTGGTCAAGGTCATGGCCTGGTACGACAACGAGTGGGGCTTCTCCAACCGTATGCTGGATACCGCCCTGGCCATGCAGGCCGCCAAGTAAGCCAATAGCCCCCGCCCGCTGCCATCGGCGGGCTTGGTGTGGCACTCTGATGGTCGGGGCGATTCGCCGCCCTCATCATTGGTACAGACGCCGAAGCAGTCACTGCTTCGGCGTCTTTGCGCGCAAGGAATGCCATGCTGCCCGAATACTCCTGGCTCGCCTGGGGCCTGATCATCCTCTCCACCTACCTGACCGGCATCTCCAAGGGCGGCTTCGCCGGGGGCTTCGGTACCCTGTCGGTGCCGCTGATGGCGCTGGCGATAGATCCTATCGCCGCCGCTGGCCTGTTATTGCCCTTGCTGCTGGTGATGGACGTTCTGGCGGTCAAGGCCTGGTGGGGGCATCAGGACATGGCTGAGGTGAAGCGATTGATCCCCGGCATGGCGATCGGCGTGGTGGTGGCTACCCTGGTGGCGGGCAGCCTCGACGAGGACCACGTCAGGCTGCTGCTGGGGGTGATCTCGCTGTTGTTTGTCGCCTACATGATCGTGAAGCCGGCGGCCTCCCAGCCGATCGCCTCTTTCTGGGCCTGGCCCGCGGGCATCGCCACCGGTATCACCAGCTTTATCGCCCACGCCGGCGCCCCGCCGATGAACCTCTACCTGGTGCCCAGGCGCCTACCCAAGACCACCTTCATCGCCACCACCACCCTGGTGTTCGCCGCGGTCAATACCATGAAGCTGCCGCCTTACCTGTGGCTTGGCGAGATCAACCTGACCAGTATCTGGGCGTCGCTGGCGCTGGTGCCGGTGGCCTGGTTCGGCATCAGGTCCGGCCTGTGGCTGCAGCACCGGGTCAACGAGCGGTTGTTCTACCGGCTGGTGATTCTGGCCATGGCGGTGGTCGGGGTACAGTTGATCATCAAGGCTCTCGCCTAGGGCTCGCCTGAAAAGTGCCTGCGCTCGGTAATACGGCGTTAAAAATCGGATCAAAATGCTCATTTACACCCTGTAAACTGCGCTTTCTCACCGATTTTTGCCTTGTCTAACCTTCGCTCGTCGACTTTTCGGACAGAGCCGAGTGACGGGCTGTAGCGGGCTCACGCCGACATGAAGTCGTTCCAGCGCCGCACCAGGTAGTTGTGCTCGTCCATCACCGTGTTCCACACCGCGATGCGGCTCATGCGCGTCATGTAGTCGCCGCCGTCGCGTACCTCACCCTTGTGAATCATGCCGCAGGGGCCTGACGGTCCGGCGAGTTCCTCCGCCGCGGGCTTGCCGGCGTACCAGTAGTCCCATTCCGCCGCAGACAGGTGAGGGCGGGTCAATTCCGGGGTCGAGATGTAGTAGCCCTGTCGCGCCATGACGGCGCCGGGCCAGCCCGAGATCCACCAGTTGAGATACTCATAGGCGACGTCCAGGCTGCGGCCTTCGATGCTGCGTGACAGCGACATGCCGCCGTACCAGGCGCGATAGCCTTCCCTTGGTGCGGCCATGCGCACCTTGAGCTGGCGCTGCTTGAGGTCGGTCATCGCCGGTGACCACAGGCTCTCGATGCCGACGCGACCGCGCAGCATGTCCGAAGAGGCCTGGTCCTGGTTGCTCCAGAAGGTGCGGAAGTGCTGAGCCCGCTTGAGCTCGATCAGGCAGTCGATCAGGCAGTCGATCTCAGCGACGCTCAGGTTGCCCAGGTCCTCGAACTGCACCAGGCCCGCGGCCTTGGCGGCAAGCGCTGCGTCGATGGCGCCGATGGCGCTGTCGTTCTGCAGGCTGACCATGCCGCGCCAGCGCGGGTCCAAAAGCCAGCCCCAGCTTTCCTGCTCGCTGTCGAGGCCGTGGGGCAGCATGTCCAGGCGGTAGCCGAAGCTGTCCACGTTGTGGCTGACCGGCAGCATGGTGATGCGCTCGCTGGGACGGGCGCCGCAGCTGCCGTCGGCCTGGATATAGAGCCGGTCGACCGGATTACCACCGGCACCGAGCGGCGCGTGGGGCGTCAGTCGGCCGATCTTCGGCAGGTCGTTGATCGCATCCCAGTGGTGGATGCGCGAAAGCTCGATGGGCTGGATGGCCCCGGCCGGCCACACGAAATCGACGTTGTGAAACCACTGGTCGTAGATGTCGAAGCTGTCCGGCGCCAGCACTCCCGCACGCTGTGCCGCCACCCCGTCCATGACGGTGAATTCCAGGCGCAGGCCCAGGTCCTCGCGAGCGCGCTGGCGAATGCTCTCCAGCAGTGTCACCGAGGTGCCCAGCACCCGCAGGGTGACCGGACTGCGCTGGACAAAGGGGGCGCTGGGCTTGGCGGTGTCAGGCATGCAGGATCCTTGGGCTGGGATGGTCGCTGACCTTGTCCATGAAGGTCGCAAGCGATTGTGTCACGCGCTCGGCGTCGATGTCCCGAGTGATGAAGATCAGCTCCGAGCGGCGGTCGTCCGAAGGCCAGGCCTCCACGTGCTCCGGCGGGTGGATGGTGTGCTGGACACCGTGGAGTACCACCGGTCGATCGTCGCCCTGGACGTGGAGCACGCCCTTGACCCTGAGGATATCGCTGCCATGGCGGTTGAGCAGCATCGACAGCCAGATGCCGAGGCAGGTCCAGTCGACCTCGCCCTCGAGGCCGAGGCGGAAGGAGCGAATGTCGCCGAGATGGTCCGGATCATGCTGAGGCGGCTTGCGCCAGGGGCCGAGCCAGGACTTCACCTGGCCGGGGGTGAAACGCTGCAGGTGCGGTCCGCTGGCGAACAGCTCATCACTGGGCTGACGTAGCGCCTCGGCGCCCAGCCGCTGGGCCGCCGGGTTGATCGTATCCAGCATGGCCTCGAGCCCTGCCAGGGTGTCTTCCTCGACCAGGTCGGCCTTGCTGATCACCAGCTTGTCGGCCACCGCCACCTGGGCCTCCCAGACGGGGTGCTGGGCGCGACTGTCGACGGCGTTGAGCGCGTCGACCAGGGTCAGGTTGGTGCCGGGGCGCAGGTGGTGGCGCAGTACCGGGTCGGCGGTGATGGTCGAGGCGATCGGGCCCGGATCGGCGAGCCCGGTGGTCTCCAGCACGATCCGCTTGAACGCCGGGATCTCACCGTCCTGGCGTCGGGACAGCAGGCGCCTGAGTGCCTCTGACAGTTCGCCGCGGATGGTGCAGCAGACGCAGCCGCTGGACAGCAGCACCGCATCCTCGGCGATCTCGCCGAGCAGGCGGTCGTCGAGACCGACGTCGCCGAACTCGTTGATCAGTACCGCACTGTCGCCGAAGGCTTCGCTGGCCAGCACCGACTTGAGCAGGGTGGTCTTGCCGGCGCCCAGAAAGCCCGAGATCACGTGCACCGGCACCAAGGGTGTCGTCTCGTTCATGGTGGTGTCCTCGTCGTGGCGGTCTGGCGTCATTGCAGCGAGGCCAGGAAGGCGGGATCGAGCGGGTCGAGTTCATGACCGCCCATGCGTTCTGCCTGCAGCCATACGCCGCCCAGATCCTGCACGATCTCGCGCTTGCCGGTGGCGGTGGCGAGCACGAAGCTCGCTGCCTGGAAGTCCTCGATGGTGATCCGGCGGGGGCTCAGCACGCGATTGATCAGGGTGACCCGGTAGGCGCGGGCGCGCCTGCGCGCGAAGTGGGCCTGCTCGGGGTCCTCGATGTTGGTGCTCCAGTGGCTTTCGCCGCCGAGTGCGCCGCACAGTCCGCACATGCCAACCTCCGATGGCGCCGTCGGCGCCGAATGAATGTGAGTTATGCCGTCAGCGCCGAGCTGGCGCCAAGGGCCACCCGCAGCAGCGCTTCGTCCTCGCCACAGGGGCCGCTCAGCTGCAGGCTGGTGTGCTGACGGTCGTCGTCGCGCCCACTGGGCAGGGCCACCGCCGGCGAGTCGAGCAGGCTCGCCACCATGCTCAGGCGCAGCGTCGCCAGATTGACCTCGGCGAAGTGCTCGGGGTCGGCTTCCAGCGGCGCGAGCAAGGGCGCCACATGCGCCACCGTGGGCGTCAGCAGGGTCGCCCCGGCGAGCTCCTCGCGCAGCCGCGTCTTGAGCGCCTGACGCAGGCGATACAGGCTGACCACGCTGTCCGGGGGCATCTGGCGGGCGGCCTCCAGGCGCTTGCGTACCCTGGGGTCCATGGCCTCGGCATCGGGGCCTTCCAGCAGGGCGCGGTACTCGGTGTAGGCCTCCGCCGCGCCCAGCCAGCCGTGGCGGGTGATGGCCTCCAGGGTGTCGGCGACGCTCGCCACGCGGCGACGGACGATGTGGAAGCCGGCGGCCTCGAGACGGCTGGCGCAGGCCACCAGATTGTCGCCCACGGCGCGGGATACCCTCGGGTCGTCGAGGCAGCCTGCATCGAGTACGATCACCGACTGTTCGGGCACGGCGGCGGCACGAACCAGCGGCGCGCTGCCGCGCATCGTGTCGTCGATGGCCAGGCAGTCCTCGAGGGTGCTGGCGATGACGCCGATGGTGTCCAGACTGTCGGCCAGCGGTGTCACTCCCTGGCGCGAGTGGCGGGCCTGGGAGGGGCGATAGGACACCAGCCCATTGAAGGCCGCGGGGACGCGCAGCGAGCCGGCGGTGTCGGTGCCGATGGCGGCCGGCACGATGCCTTGGGCGACCGCCACCGCGGAGCCGGAGCTGGACCCGCCGGGGGCCCTGGGCGCGTTCTCGTTTCTGCTTTCGTGCTCGCTCGAGGTGGGGGGAGGGGTATGGTGCGGCGTACCGTAGTGGGGGTTGAGGCCAAGCCCCGAGTAGGCGATCTCGGTGAGGTTGGTCTTGCCGATGCAGACCATGCCCGCGCCGGCTGTGTGGCGTACCGCCTCGGCGTCGCGCTCGGCCGGCGTCTTGCCCAGCACCTTGCCGCCGGCGGTGGTGGCGGTACCGGCGATGTCGAACAGATCCTTCCAGGCCAGCGGCACGCCGTCCAGCGGCCTGCGCAGGGTGCCCGAGCGCTGACGCTCGGCACAGGCCTCGGCCTCGACCAGGGCGCGTTGTTCGGTCAGCGAGATAAAGACGGCGTCACTGTCGGTGGCCCGGGTCAGGCATTGGCGGGTCAACGCGACCGGATCGAGTTCGCCGCGTCGGATGGCCTCGCCGATGGCCAGGGCGGTGAAGGGTTGTGCAGGCATGCACGTCTCCTGTAGCGGGTGGTGGGCGCCGCCGCGGGCGGCGCCAGGCGACGACTCAGCGATCCTCGCGCTTGAGCGCGGAGTCGGGGATGTCACCGGTTTCCAGGCGTTCGAAGCGTCCCTTTTCGGTGTAGACCCAGTTGCGGCCCACCGAGGTGGCGAGGAATCGGTCGTCGTAGCCGGAGGTGATCTCCTCCTGAGGATAGCGCCGCAGCACCCAGACTTTCATCAGTACGATATAGACCACCAGGGCCGAGCCGAAGCCTACCGCGTAGGCGTACTCGAGGAAGATCAGCGCCAGGCCGCCGCCGATGATCCAGGCGATGAGGCCGGCGGGGTTGAAGCCGCCGCTGAAGCGGAACTGGCCGTTGGGATCGTACAGCGCCGGAACGTTGAGGCGACGCCGACGCAGCAGGTAGTAGTCGGCCACCATGATGCCGCCCACCGCCGACAGCACGGCGCCGTAGTAGCTGAGGAAGGTGAACAGGTTGTTGAGGATCAGCCAGGGCATCGAGGCGGTGCCGATGATGCCGGCGATGACCAGGGCGACCGGGTAGCTGACCCTTGGCGCGCCGGCGTTGACGAAGGTCAGCGCCGCCGGGATCAGGTTGGCCGCGTTGTTGGTCGACCACTGGGCCAGGATCACCATCGCCAGCAGTGCGATCAGGGTAAGGCCGCCGCCCTGTCCCTGGATGACGGTGACCGGATTCCAGTCACCGGCGGCGATGAAGGACACGCCGCCGATCAGCGCGATCCAGGCCTGGGTGGCCGGCAGCGCCAGAAACTGGGCGACGAAGACGTTCTTGTTGCGCTGAAAGAAACTGCGCTCGCCACCTTTTGTCTTGAGGAAGCGGGTCAGGTTGGGGATATCCACCGCCAGCGCCGACCAGAACGCCATGTTGGCGAAGAACAGGCCGAGCGCGGCCACATTCTGGTCGCCGACGAAGGTCCAGATATTGATGCCCTGGGTCTCGGCGAGCACGTCGAGGGTGAAGTACATCCACACCGAGATGGCCACGATGCAGGGGGCGGCGATCGACGCCAGCAGCTCCACCGCGCGGATGCCCAGGGCGGTGTTGACGATCTGGACCACGGCAAACAGCACATACCACAGGATCCAGTTGTCCAGGCCCCACAGGTACTCGACGATGCCGTTCAGGGCCAGCGCACCCAGGTAGGTCTGCACGCCGAACCAGATGGCCGCCACCACCCCGCGGGATACCGCCGGTAGGTGGGTGCCCTTGAGGCCGAAGGGCGCGCGCAGGTAGACCGCGAACGACAGTCCATGTTCGGTACCGATGTCGGCGGTCAGGCTCATCACCACGCCGAGTACCAGATTGGCCAGAAAGATGATGGCGACGACCTGAATCAGCGGGAGTCCGGCGACCCCGCCGGCACCCAGTTGGAAGGTGGCGATGATCACCGCCATGCCGATCCACAGCCAGATGAAACCGAAAAAGCCGATGGTGCGTTGATTCAGCCAGACCGGCAGGATCGCCGCTTCCAGCAGGTGGTCGCCGCTGTTGCGGGCTGCCGCCGAAGTGGCGGGGGTGGGGGCGTCTTGTGGTGTAGCCACGGGAGCGCTCCTTGAATGTCGTTGGTTGTTGTTGGAGGCGATAGCGACGTCGGACGAAGAGATATCTCCGTTTCGCATAAATGCAGTATGGATACAAAAATCATTTTTTGGCAAGGGCCGTCCTGCGCCTTAAGCCGCATAGGGGCCGAGGACAATCTGTAATAGGCTGTTTTCCGGTAAAAAGGCCTTTTCCTGTTCGTGTTGACGGGCATGGATCTTGTGAAGTTGGCAACAAACGTCATTTCCGAGTGGCTCGAAAGGGTCCTGAAGAGGTGTCAAGATGGGCGCTTGTTGCCCGGCTGCCGGGCCTTGGATCGTGGCTGCCGGACATCGGTGGCGTGTAAGCGAGAGGTCAGGTGATTGGACGTCAGGGAGGAACGGGTGCTGAGTACGCCAGCTAGGTCGAGGCAGGAGGGCAGTCGCGCCCCCCGCTACGCGCTGATCCAGGATTCACTGCGAGAAGCCATCGAGTCGGGGCGGGTGCCGCCCAATCAGGTGTTGCTGGAAGGGCCTATCGCACGGCTGTTCGGCACCAGTCGTGGGCCGGTGCGCAAGGCGCTGGAGCTTTTGCACCAGCAGGGCCTGATCAGCCGCTTTGAAGGGCGCGGCTTTCTCGCGACACCCGATCCCGAGGCGGTAGAGCCGGCGCGGGAGGCGCTGACCCCTGAGCGTCTTGGTCTCGGCGTCGATGAGTCACCGGTGGTGGATGCCCGGCCGGCGGCCGAGCGCATCCACGCCGAGGTCGAGGAGGCGGTGGCCACCTGTCTGGCGTTTGGTCACTTCCGTATCGTCGAGACCAGTCTCAGCGATTACTACGGTGTCAGTCGCACCGTGGCGCGAGAGGTGCTGGGACGGCTGCGCAGCCAACGGCTGATCGAGAAGGATCGCCACTCCCATTGGCTGGCGGGGCCGCTGACCGCCCAGGCGGTGGCCGAGGACTACGAGATTCGAGTGCTGCTGGAGCCGGCGGCGCTCAAGGCCTCCGGCCCGCTGATCGAGCGCGAGGAGCTCGAGCTGATGCGCGACCGGGTGCAGCGACTGATCGACCACCCCGAGCAGCAGTCTGCCGCGACCATCGCTCGACTCGAACGTGACCTGCACCAGGGTTGCCTGCGCCACTACCGCAATCGCAAGGCCGGCGAGATGATTGCCCAGAGCCAGTTGCCGGTCATCGTCAATCGCATGTTCTTCCAGACGCTGGGGGTTCCTCGGGACGAGCCCCTGTTGATGGAGCACAAGCTGGTGATCGATCACCTGCTGTTTGGCGCCTTCGACGCCGCCGCCTCGAGTCTGCAGTCCCACCTCCAGGCGGCTGCCGAGCGCACCCGCCGGCGGCTCAAGGTGCTGTCGGTGTTCCCCGAACCCGACCTTCCCCCCTACCTTCAGCGTATCGTCTGACGCCAGCGCAGGGCGCAAGGCGAGCGTCAGCGCCGCCTTGCCCTCCGTCCTCGGTATGTTCCTTTGTTTCCGGTCTCTTGCCTTTTGCGTCCTTTCCTCAAGTCTAGCGGTCGGCCTGCCACAGGCCGGTGTGCTGTCCTGTCCCCCCCCCTGGTCTAGAAGTAAAAAATGTCAGTTGGATACCGCGCCCATAAAAAATGACGTTTTATTCGATCGGCATTTTTAGGACTCGTCTGTTCTCACCCATTGGTCGAAGAAGGTTTGCACTTTTGGCTGTTGCTGAAAGCCTGAATGGTCGGCCTTGTATCGCCAGCCTTGCCTGTAACCGGGCCTGATTCGCAGGTTTTGGTCATTGGCGAGCGTCGCGGCGCGCTGCTCTACGCCTGAAATCTCCGTCTTGACAAAAATGACCTTTGTATCCAGTCTTCAATTGATGGCGGTCGACACAACCGCTGACGCCGCAGGACCGATGGCACGTCGGTAGTCCAGCAAGCGCACGACCGACACCAGGGCCAGTGGCGCCACCGCAAGCCCCAACAAGACCAAGCAACAAGACGAGGTGTTCAAGATGGCGAAGAAAGAGATTCTCTGTGCATTTGGTGTCGACGTGGACGCCGTGGCCGGCTGGCTCGGTTCCTACGGTGGCGAGGACTCCCCCGACGATATCTCCCGCGGCCTGTTCGCCGGCGAGGTCGGTGCACCGCGCCTGCTCAAGCTGTTCGAGCGCTACAACCTGAAGACCACCTGGTTCATTCCTGGCCACAGCATCGAGACCTTTCCCGAGCAGATGAAGGCGGTGGTCGACGCCGGTCACGAGGTCGGGGTCCACGGCTACAGCCACGAGAACCCCATCGCCATGACCCGCGAGCAGGAACGCGACGTGCTCGACTACAACATCGAGCTGGTGACCCAGCTGTCGGGCAAGCGGCCGACCGGCTATGTGGCGCCCTGGTGGGAATTCAGCCCGGTGACCAACGAGCTGCTGCTCGAGCGTGGCATCAAGTACGACCACAGCCTGATGCACAACGACTTCCACCCCTACTATGTGCGCGTCGGTGACTCCTGGACCAAGATCGACTACTCCAAGCCGGCCAAGGAGTGGATGAAGCCGCTGGTACGCGGCGAAGAGACCGACCTGATCGAGATCCCGGCCAACTGGTACCTCGACGACCTGCCGCCGATGATGTTCATCAAGAAGTCCCCCAACAGTCATGGCTTCGTCAGTCCGCGCCAGCTGGGCGAGATGTGGCAGGACCAGTTCGACTGGGTCTACCGCGAGAACGACTACGCGGTGTTCACCATGACCATCCACCCCGACGTCTCCGGCCGTCCTCAGGTGCTGATGATGCTCGAGCGACTGATCGAGCATATGCAGAGCCAC
Organism: Halomonas sp. OfavH-34-E; assembly: GCF_024124525.1. Lineage (NCBI taxonomy): Bacteria > Pseudomonadati > Pseudomonadota > Gammaproteobacteria > Oceanospirillales > Halomonadaceae > Halomonas > Halomonas sp. OfavH-34-E. The sequence goes on from NZ_JAMXRY010000034.1 coordinate 55,267, forward strand.
GAAGGCGTGCGTTTCTGCACCTTCGACGAGATCGCCGACGATTTCGCCAGCCGCCATCCACGCGGCTGAACGCGCCATCGCGCCTCCCCTGACAACCACACCACAACGATAACGAAAGAGGGTGACGTCAATGACCGAGCCAACCCAAACCGCGCCCTCCGGGGCCCGTCCCGACGCGGACGAGCCCTGGAACGCTGTCATCACCAAGAAACAGATCGGCTACGCCTCGCTGGTCTGCTTTATCGCCTGGGTGGCGTCGGTCTACGACTACACCCTGTTCGGCACCCTGTTGCCGGTCATCGCCGAAGACTTCGGCTGGACCACCGCCAAGGCCACCGCGGTCAACACCTGGGCCACCATCGGGGTGTTCCTGGTGTCGCTGGTGGTCGGCACCATGCTCGATCGCTTCGGCCGCAAGAAGACGCTGATCCTGCTGGTGATCGGCGGCGCCGTCAGTTCCGGCCTGTCCGGTATCGCCATCGGCGCCGCTTCCATGGTGATCATTCGCGCCTTCTCCGGCTTTGCGGTCTCCGAAGAGGTGGTCAACGCCGTCTATCTCAACGAGATCTACAAGAAGGCCAAGGGCCGCGGCTTCATGTACAGCCTGGTGCAGAGTGGCTGGCCGGTCGGTGCCCTGCTGGCCGCCGGCATGACCTCGCTGCTGCTGCCGATCGTCGGCTGGCGCGGCAGCTTCTTCGTCGCCGCCTGCGCCTCGATCATCGTCATCGTGATGGCGGTCCGGCTGCCCGAGTCGCCGGTCTTCGCCGCCATCAAGGAGGTCGAGCGGCGGCGCAAGGCGGGTGACGCCGAGGGCGCGGCCCAGCTTGCCGCCGAGCACGATGTCGAGGTCAACACCGGCAGCAACCTGGGGCTCAAGGGCGTGTTCACGCCGGAACTGCGTCGTCACACCATCTCGCTGTCGCTGGTCTGGCTGTTCAGCTGGATGGCGATCCAGGTGTTTGCGGTGCTGGGCACCACGGTGCTGGTGGAGGCCAAGGGTGTCAGCTTCGAAAGCTCGCTGTACGTGCTGATCCTGGCCAACGCGGTGGGCTTTGTCGGTTACCTCAGCCACGGCTGGCTGGGCGACCGCATCGGTCGGCGCAACACCGTGCTGATGGGCTTTTTGCTCGGCGGCGTCGCCAGCATCCTGATGCTGCTGGGCCCGGCCAGCGACGGTTTCGTCTACCTGATGTACGCCGTCACCCTGTTCTTCCTGCTCGGTCCGTTCGCCGCCATCCTGTTCTACATGGGTGAATCCTTCCCGCCCCATGTACGCGGCACCGGGGCCAACGTGGCCCACGTCATGGCACCGGTGGGGGCCATCGTCGGCTCCGGTCTGGTGTCGGTGCTGCTGACCGCGGGTGTCAGCATGACCTGGTCGGCGATCCTGGCGGGCTCGCTGCCGCTGGTGCTCAGTGGACTTTTGATGTTCGGCACCCGTCATGTGGACCACCGTGAACACGACACCCTCGAGGAGGCGGTGGCATGAGCGCTCTGACACGCGACGATGGTCTGGCCGGCAAGGTCGCCATCATCTCCGGTGCCGCCAGTGGCATCGGCCAGGCGCTGGCGGTCAGCTACGCCAGGGCAGGCGCCAAGGTGGTTGCCGGCTACTACCCCGGTGATCCCCATGACGTCGAGGCGACCGTCTCGGCGGTTGCCGATGCCGGCGGCGAGTGTGTGGCGGTGGCGCTGGACGTGCGCGATGGCGCCCAGTGCGACGCCCTGGCCCAGGCCGCCATCGACCGCTTCGGCAGGCTCGATATCGCGGTGGCCGGCGCCGGCATCCTGCGTCAGGCAGCGCTCGAGGATCTGACCGACGACGCCTGGAACGACATGCTGTCGGTGGACCTGACCGGCGTGATGCGGATATTTCGCAGCGCGGCGCGGGTGATGACGGGGCCTGGCGCCATGGTCGCGGTGTCGTCCATCGCCGGCGGCGTCTATGGCTGGGACGAGCACGCCCACTACGCCACCGCCAAGAGCGGTCTGATGGGCCTGGTCAGGTCGCTGGCGGTGGAGCTTGCCCCTCGGGGCATCCGCGTCAACACCTTGATCCCCGGGCTGATCGAGACCCCGCAGTCACTGGACCCGGTCAACTCCCTGGGCCCGGATGGCCTTGCCGCCGCAGGCAAGGTGATCCCCGCCGGCCGGGTCGGCCACGCCGATGAGGTCGCTCGCACGATACGTTTTCTGACCAGTGACGACGCCTCCTACGTGACCGGCCAGCAACTGATCGTGGACGGCGGCTTGACCGTGCGCTGGCCGAGCTGAGGCCAGCCGTCAAGGCGCCGGCCAAGGCGCATCCAAGCCAGCGACGCGAGGCGAGGGCGGCGGCCCTCGCCTCGTGCCCCCAGCGAGTGGAGAGAATCCCATGTCACAGAAACTTCAGGGCAAGGTTGCCCTGGTGGTAGGCGGCGCCAGCGGTATCGGCCGTGCCATCGCCAACCTGTTCCACGCCGAAGGTGCCACCGTTGCGGTGGCCGACCTCAACGCCGATGCCTGTGATCAGGTGGCCCGCGCGCTGCGCGCCCGGGTCAGCACCCATCGGGTCGATGTTTCCGACGAAGCCTCGGTGAAGGCCATGGTCGATGAGGTGATCAGCACCCACCAGGTGATCGACGTGCTGGTCAACAGCGCGGGCATCCTCGACGAGACGCCGTTTCTCGAGATGACCAGCGAGACCTTCGACCGCATGATCGGCATCAACCTGCGCGGGGTCTTCCTGGTCAGCCGCGCGGTGGCCCCGCATATGGTCGAGCGCAAGGCCGGGCGGATCATCAATGTTGCCTCGCAGCTGGCGCTCAAGGGCGGCATGGGGCTGTCCCACTACTGCGCCGCCAAGGCCGGCGTGCTGGGGCTGACCAAGTCCATGGCGCGGGAGCTGGCACCCTTCAACGTGCTGACCAATGCCATCGCGCCTGGCCCCATCCTGACCCCGATGCTCGAGGGACTGAGCCCGGAATGGATCGCCGACAAGGAGGCGGAATTGCCGCTCGGACGCTTCGGCAGGGCCGAGGAAGTGGCGCCTTCGGCGCTGATGCTGGCGGCGTCTCCGGATGGCGATCTGTACCTGGGCCAGACCCTCGGTCCCAATAGCGGCGACGTGATGTAGCGGCCAGACAGGAGTCCGTGAATGCTCACCCTTCTGCTGGTCAAGTGGCTGTCCACCGCCCTGGTAGTGATCGGCGTGTCGGTGGCGGTGGTGCGCCTGGGGCCACGCCTGGGCGGGGTGCTGGCCGGCACCCCGATCGTGCTGGGGCCCGGCTACTTCTTTATGCTGGGCGAGCAGCCCGGCGCCTTCGTTGCCGAGGCGGCGCTGGGCTCGCTGCACGCGATGTTC